>JALQTG010000035.1 GCA_023264075.1 Crocinitomicaceae bacterium | reverse complement strand
GACCTCCGGTTACTATAACCAACTCACTGCGATTTAAGGCTTCCGAAAAACAATCCAAAATTTCTTGTCTACCATCCGAAATAGTGGTGGATCGACCGATAGCAATTCCAGAAAGTGACAATTGTTGACCAATCCATGCGGCGTTCGTGTTAATCGTTTGACCTATTAGTAATTCGTCTCCGATAGTGATAATATCTGCTTGCATGAATTTGGTATTACTTTTGATTTGATGCAGTAAATTTATTCGTATGTTTGAAAAAAAACTAATTGAAATGAGAAATATTACTAAAAACATCTTGGCTGGTACGTTGATTGTGACACTTACTGCCTGCGATGTGCTCAATGAAACTGCTAACATCCTTTTAACCCCTACAACTGAGAGCGAAACGAATAAGCTTACTAACGGCGAGGTAATCAGCGGTTTAAAAGAAGCACTGACCGTAGGGATTACCAACGCTGTTGATATTACCTCGGTAACAGATGGATTTTTAGGGAATCAAGAAATCAAGTTGCCTTTCCCGGAAAGCGCTATTAAAATGAAAGAATGGGCACAAGACAAACCTATTTTGAGTGACCAAGTAGTAAAAATCACCGAAACCTTAAATAGAGCTGCGGAAGATGCTGCAAAAGAGGCTACTCCAATCTTCGTAAACGCGATCAAAAACATGTCCATTAGTGATGGGTTTGCAATACTCAATGGCGGTGAGGGAGCAGCGACTAAATTCCTGAAAGACAACACTACGAGTCAATTGGTAGCGGCCTTTTCACCTAAAGTTCAAGCCTCTATTGAAAAAGTAAAATTAACCGATTACTGGAATCCTGTAATGACTAAATACAACCAAGCTATGACCTTTACAGGCGGTAACAAAGTAGACACGGATTTGAACAAATATGTTACAGAGCGTGCGATTAGTGGTTTATTTCTAATGGTTGAAAAAGAAGAAAACAAAATTCGAAAAGACCCTGCGGCGCGTGTTACAGACTTACTTTCAAAGGTATTTGGTTCCTTGACTAACTAATACGAACAAATCAAACGTTTTTATGAGCACATGTCATTGACTTTACGGCGATAATTAAACAGATTTTATATCTTTAAAGCCACCTAAAATGTTGTAGGTGGTTTTTTGTTGAAGCATGGAAGAATTTTTACCCTCCGAATTAATTTTGACGCAAGAAGGTCAAATCTATCACCTCGGAATAGCCCCAGATGAATTGGCCCATAAGATTATAATTGTCGGTGATCAAGCGAGGGTTGAAGTTGTTTCGAATTACTTTGATGAGGTTACCCACAAAAGCCAACACCGCGAATTCAGCTGTCATACAGGAACTTACAAAGGAAAACACCTCTCCGTTGTTTCAACAGGAATTGGCACTGACAATATTGATATCGTATTGAATGAGTTAGACGCGCTGGTAAACATCAACTTCAATCAACGCCAAGAGAATAACAAGAAAGTAGTTTTGGAAATCGTGCGTATAGGAACCTGTGGCATCCTCCAAGACGATATTCCAGTTGATAGTTTCATTCTTTCCTCCCACGCCATGGGAATCGATAATCTCGGTCATTTTTATCAGCTTGATGTTGCTCAAGAAGACGCTGCATTACTTGAGGAAATTGAGAAAAAGACAGCGCTTCCCGAAAAAATCCACCCCTATCTAACCGCTGCAAACACGGACCTTGTAGCACGATTAATGTCAAAAGATGTCGTCAAAGGAATCACGATTACCGCATCCGGATTTTACGGGCCACAAGGGAGAAAGCTTCGACTACCCTTGGCGGAGGAGAACATGCTGAACTCCTTTTCTGATTTTCGTTTAGGGGAACACCGTTTTACTAATTTAGAAATGGAATGCTCTGCGCTATTCGCCTTGTCTAAGAGCTTGGGCCATAAAGCAGCTGCCATTTGCTTAGGTCTAGCTAACCGAAGGAAAAAGGAGTTCTCCAGTAATTATGAAGGACGTATCCGTACCTTAATCGAATACGTGTTGGATCGCATCTAATTCACTTTTTAGACCATGGAAATCCCCAACATACCTGATTTAATCCTTTATGCGATTCCCATTTTCGCAACAACCGTTATCATTGAAGGAATCATCATTTCCAGAAAAAAACCGGGGAGCTACTTGGTCAAAGATGCCGCTACCTCTATAACCATGGGCTTAGGTAACGTAGCCATTGGGTTTATTAGCAAATTAATGGTTGCATTTGTCATTACATTCATCTATGAAAACATACGTATTACCACACTCCCATTTGCATGGTGGACCTGGTTACTCATTCTCTTTGCAGATGATTTCTGCTATTACTGGGCGCATCGGTTAGGGCATGAAAGTCGCTTGTTTTGGGCTTCGCATGTGGTACACCACTCCTCCGAACGTTACAATTTAAGCACAGCACTGCGCCAAACTTGGACAGGTGGCTTTTTCACTTTTATCTTTTATTTGATTCTTCCCGTACTTGGGTTTCATCCAGTGATGATTTTTACACAAATGGCGATAAGTTTATTGTATCAATATTGGATCCACACAGAGCTCATCGATAAACTCCCGCGGTGGTTTGAGGCTATTATGAACACTCCTTCGCATCACCGTGTTCACCATGGATCTAACCCAATTTACTTGGATAAAAACTACGCAGGAATCTTTATCATCTGGGACAAAATCTTCGGAACATTTCAACCTGAACTACGTGAAGAAAAGGTAAAATATGGTTTAACTAAAAATATACAAACCTTTAATCCTCTGTACATTGCATTTCATGAATGGATTTCGATAGGAAAAGACATCATCAACCCGAATTACTCGATTAGACAAAAGATTGGATGTATCCTTAAAGGGCCCGCTTGGAGGGAAAAACTAAATAATTAGGTTCCCGCAATAGGAGATCCAAACACACCCACCGCCATCTCAATCCAGAGCACTCCAAATAAAATAAACAAAAGTGCGATTAAGTAGATCCGTTGTTTCTTTCTTGGAAACATGCGCAATATCAGCTCCGCTAACACCACCGTTCCGAGTATTACTAAAGCCGCAATAGTAAAATCATAGGGAGTCCAAACTACTTCGCTTGAAAAAAGCATTGCAACCGCAGGAACGAGCAATAAACTCATACTGGCCAACAATAAAATAATAAATCGATTTTTTGAGTTAAATACAAACTTCGAACGTGCCTTCATTTATTTATTAAATTTTAGAAACAACTTTGACCTAATGCTGCACAACAAAACGCTGAACATCAACAACTCCTGTTACGCTGGAAATACGCAATGAATATAATCCATTGGATAAGTTAGTTGTCGCGATACGGTTATTTGATGCATCGATGTGTAATGTAGATACTTCCCTTCCCATAGCATCAATAATCGCTACCTCATAATTCCCTTCAGCTACTTCAATCGTTAATTGATCATTTGCTGGGTTTGGGAAAACGTTAACTATGTTAGCTATTTCTCCTGCTTCTTGAATAGAAAGCGTAGGTGCACCACTTTGCCATGTCACTTCAGTAACCGCTGAAATTGCTGGATCATAGGTATATTCTAAAACGGCATAGCGCGAATTCGCGTCATTCGTCCAAAAGGTATACGTATACGTTTCATCTACTTGAGTGTTATTAAATACTGAAGCACCGAATAAGTAGCCATCCACAACAGTCGTGGTTGCTTCGTATACAGCTTGACGAATCACATCGAACGTTCCAAACGGAGTTGTCAACGTTCCCCATGCATCAACCAGTGATGTCTTATCAGATGTACCATCAACGACTACAGAGTCTATACTAAATGCTGCACCGTCCAACGTAAAACCGAACGTATAGGTATTGAAAAATTCTGTTTGATAGGTAGATGGAAAGCTCACTTGTCTGTCAAATTGATCGAATTTAAGTGCTTGCGGAGTACCCGTTTGTAGAAAATCTCCGTAAATCCCTAACACATCTAATGCATCTATCGATTTATTGAAAAACGCTGTGGTATTCGTTTCAATGTCAAACCATGCCAAGGTTGCATTCGGAAATTCTAAATCTCCGTCGTACCAGCTTGGTGCACCGAATCCAAATTCAGATACAACGTGACTATTTAACGAAGTATAGTTCCATGTTTGATCCGGACCATTCGCAGTGTGTATGATCGTCGGAATCGTATCCGTTGTTAATTCAACAAATTCCCCAAATCCAATAATATCATTCGCATTGATGGTGATCTGAGCAAAGCTTGCTCCCCCTGTCAACAAGGAAAGACCTACAAGTAGTTGTTTTTTCATAGCGTTTTTTTTTGCTAATTTACACAGAACGTTCAAATTAACCAACGATTTAGTCAGTAGAGCATTAATTATTCATCATCCATCCGTATACCTTTTTCTCTACAGTAAAATGTTTAAAACATCCGTTCGTTGACCAATGTAGGGAATCCTTTCTGTTTATTTTTGTAGTATGAAGTACGTACTGTTCGTTTTAGTTTATTGTATGCTTCCCAGCGCCTTTGCTGGGGATGATCAGTATCAAGTCCTGCTCAAGAATGCGCTCGCACAACAAGCACAGCAAGTAAAAAACTTGTATTCTTTCACTCCTCAAACTGCCAAGGAGAAAAAATACAAAGACTTTCCTTCCTACACACAACTAGAGTTAGATACTTATTTAATAAAACAATTCGGCGTACTCTATGATGGTTACGATCCGCTCATTGATGAATACATTGATTTTTTTACCAGTCAACCAACGGTAAATTACCGTGTACTCTTCGGGTTGTTTGAACATCTTCAACAGGAGAAAGGTGCTTTTACTGAAACAACTCCTTCATGGATGCAATACCTATTCCTATCGCGCATTCATTTAATGCCTACAACTAACAATAAAAACGACTTCTTTTCGATTGGGTTGAATGCCATGATAGCACTGAATTACGACGTTGAATTGAACGAATACACGGATGATCGGGTTAATTTCTCTTCATTAATAAAGGCTACAACTCTTTACTTCAGTGATCTTAAACAGAAATTCGAACAACCCAGTGAACAATTAAGTGCGCTCATGCTTGGCGCCAGCACCGTTCGAAAGGCCAACCAATCAGCACCTGAGGCGACCAACTACTGGGAGCGCTATGCACATCTTCAACACCGCGATCGGGATTTCTACCCTGCACTCTTCGCAATGGCCTTCATCCATCATCGACGGGAAGCGTGGGGAGTAAAAGGCTTTGCCCTTCAACCGAAGTGGGAAACAACAACTATTCTAACAAGCGATACCTTACATGCAGAACAAATAGCATCTGTTCTTGAGTTGAATCTACCAACATTTCGACTCATGAATGCCCGATACTTCAACCAGGTTGTGCCTCCAGGAGCGCCAATTTTGATTCCGGCAGAGAAAGAAATGTCGTATGCCCTACTGAAAGATTCAATTTATGCACATCAACGTGCCAACTATTTCCCTAACCCGAATGATAGCTGCTATGTCTTTTACCTTACGGAACGGGGTGAATATTTCCGCGACCTCACGTATTGGTTTGGACCCAGCTTGCACGAAATCAAGCAACTGAACGGATTCACCAGCAACACCCTCCCTAAACGATGGGATGTTTTCTTTAAAGTTCCGTGTAGCGACAGTGCTTCTTTCGCTCAGTTTGAACAAATGAGCAGAAGTCAACGTGATGCTGCTGCCCGTGGTGTAAGGGTGACCGATGAAACACCTGCACCTGTCACACCTAGCGAAGAACCGCGCGTGGATAGGCCAACAGAGATACCTACTGGAAAGAAAATATCCTATACCGTGAAATCTGGGGACACCCTCTGGGACATAGGAAGAAAATACAAGGTAAAAGATTCAGACATCATGAAGTGGAATAAGATTGGAACGAATATTCAACCCGGTCAAAAACTTACCATATATTTGCCTTAAATGGAAGAACAGCAGCCCATATTCCACCCTGCGAAAATAGCACTCTTCATCGCTGCTGTAATCGGTGTATTGACCATCTTCGCAGTGGTAATTCCGGAAACTGGTTTTACGGTTGGCGGCAAAACGTTTTACTTCGTTTCTGTAAACGACATCCTCCATGCGGACGAAGATAAAATTGACGTAGAAGCTTTAATCCAAGCGAGAAAAGATAGTCTAGAGGCTTACCAAGCACGCCTTAAAGAATTGAAGCTTCAATCCGAACAAGATAGTTTAGAAGCTGCTGCGCAAATCGCTGCTGCTGATCCTACACGTTTGCAATACGCAAACGACGACCGTGATGGACTAGATATATTTTTCAAGGCTTTGGCCACTGCGTCTGCTAATAATCCATCAATCCGTATCCTACACTACGGCGATTCTCAAATAGAAGAAGACCGCATTACCTCGTACGTGCGACAACGACTTCAAGCCAAATTTGGCGGCGCGGGTGTTGGTATTATGGCCCCGAAAGGCATTACACAAAGTAGATCTGTTGCGCAATATACATCAGAAAACTGGTCACGATATACAGAATTTGGAAAATCGGGAGGAGCTACAGATGGCCGCTACGGAGCTACGGCAATCATGTGTAAGTTTGTACATCACGTTTCCGACAGCATCGACAGTGTTCTTGTAGAGAAATCATTCAACAGCGGATTTACCACATTTACTCCAAGATCAAAAGCACATTCTTCTGTTCGGAATTTTACGCGCGTCCGCATTTTTATGGGACACAACAAAGCCCCTTCGGAGGTGAAGCTGGATTATGACGGTGTCGAATCCACACAAGTGGTGGACAGCAATCAAATGTTACAAATTGTCACATTCGACTTAGAGAAATCTCCCAGTAAGCTTAAAGTTACGTTTTCCGGAAAATCTAGTCCCGAAGTCTATGGAATATCCATGGAAACACCGAATGGTGTGCATATGGATAATATTTCTATGCGTGGATCCTCAGGAACTATCTTTCGTAAGTTAAACAAGGACATTTCTCGACAGATGTACGCTGCGCTTAATCCAAAACTGATTATCCTGCAATACGGAGGAAACGTTATGCCCTACATTAAATCCAAAGAAAAGGCGGAAAGCTACGGGAAAGAATTCTTGGCGAACATGCAACGCATCAAAAGCCTATGTCCGAATGCGTCCTTCCTGGTGATTGGTCCTTCTGATATGTCTACGAATATCAATGGTAAAATGCAAACCTATCCAAACTTGCCACATGTGCGAGATGCACTTAAAAATGCGGTGTTTGAAATGGGAGGTGCATACTTTGATATGTACGAAGTGATGGGAGGAGAAAACTCCATGCCGAGTTGGGTTGAAGCCAATCCCCCATTGGCAGCGAAAGACTACATCCACTTTTCTCCGCGTGGAGCTGAAAAAATTGCTGAAATATTTTACGAATCCTTGCTATTGGACTACGAACAGTACCTCCAGCGGATAAAATTGAAAAAAGACTGACGTACGATGAGATACACCTCGCTCCTACTTCTTGGAATACTGTGGCAGCTGAATGCGTTCGCTCAACCTATCCGTGCTGAAATACCCAGTGCTGATTACATCCACTTGGACCGTTCCTCCCTTTCTTTTCCGGGAGAAATGAAATATGCCAATACATTCTACAAAAAGATGGAAGACCTCCTTTTTTGGGGGGAAGGAAATGTGAATGTAGTTCATTTTGGAGGTTCCCACATTCAAGCAGATATATACTCGAATCGCATGCGGCAATTATTGGGGTCATATGCTCCCAATCAGCAAGGTGCGCGTGGATTGGTTTTTCCGTTTAGAATTGCGAAAACCAACGGACCCTACGATTACAAAGTAGACTACCAAGGGAATTGGGACAAAGTACGCAACGTAGACAGAACGTTGGATACGAAACTGGGAGCTTCAGGGATTAGCGTCTTTACCGCTGATACCAGCGCAACTGTGCAAATCGCATTCGACCGAACGAAAAACCTACCGCACACGTTCCGGCGTATTAAAGTATTACACGAAGTCGACAGCTTATCTTTTCAGCTTCAATGGCTCGGTCGAGATACCAACGCAGTGATTCACCATGATTCCGCAGCGGGCTTTTCCATCATTGAATTGTTCACAACAACCGACACCTTAGAATTCGGGTTTATCAAAACCGACTCTTTGCAAGAACGCTTTATTCTGTATGGCCTCTACTTGGAGAACGACGAGTCAGGCATCACCTACAACTCTATTGGCGTGAACGGAGCAAGCACAGGGTCATACTTGAAATGTGAGCTCTTTGAGGAACAGATGCACGTCCTACAACCCGACATCGTATTCTTCGGAATTGGAATCAATGACGCTCACGGTGGAAATTTCACCAAAGCAAGCTTCATTCAAAACTACGACAGTATCATTGCTCAAATCAAGCGCGTGAATCCGAATACGTTTTTTGTATTCCTTACGAATAACGATAGCTACGGATACAACAAGCGACTAAATACCAATGGCGTTATCGTGCAAGAAGCGATGTACGACTTAGCCAAGAAATACGACGGTGCCGTATGGGACTTATTCGCTGTGATGGGAGGTCTGAAGAGCGCGAACATTTGGATGGCGCGAGGCCTGCTCAAAAAAGACCGTATCCACTTTACCTTCGATGGATACTATTTGGTGGGGGACTTACTGTTCAATGCCTTGATGGAAGGGTATGAAAATTATTTAATGCGAGAAAACTGATGGGCGAGTTCGATGTAGCGATGATCTGGACATACTTGGAGCAAGCGTTGACCTACAACCCGCTGTCTCCGATGATTTTTACCCGTTTCAATTTCTGGGGATTCTTTCTCATTGCTTATACCATCTATGCGATTGTATATAAGAAAATTGCGCTGCGCAATGGGTACCTCTTTTTAATCAGTTTATTCTTTTATTACAAGACGAGCGAACTATTTTTCTTCTTGCTGCTCTTCTCCACCGTCACCGATTATTATATCGGCAAGGCAGTTTTCAAGAGTTTATCCAAAACCAAACGCCTCTGGCTAGTGGTGCTGAGCGTCACCATAAACCTCGGAGTCTTGGTCTACTTCAAATACGCGTATTTCTTCACAGACAGCTACAATCAAATCTTCCAAACAGACTACGAAGTCTTAAACCACCTTGCGTATTGGTCGAATGAATGGCTCGGAACTGGCTTCGACATCAACCGTATCATTCTACCTGTCGGAATATCGTTCTTTACCTTTCAAACCATCAGTTACACAGTAGACATCTATCGGGAGCGCATTGAACCCGTAAAGAACCTCATAGACTTCGGGTTTTACGTGTCCTTCTTCCCACAGTTAGTAGCAGGACCAATTGTACGTGCGAATGAGTTCGTACCTCAAATCTATAAACCCTACTCTATTTCGCAACGTACGTTTGGCTTAGCTGTATTTTTAATTCTCAATGGATTAGTAAAGAAGATGGTACTCGGCGATTTTATTGCAGTAAACTTCATTGACCGTGTATTTGACAACCCAGGAATGTACACCGGCTTTGAAAGTGTGATGGCACTCTTTGGTTACTCATTGCAAGTCTATTGCGACTTCTCGGGATATACTGACATCGCGATTGGTGTTGCGATGCTCATGGGATTTTATTTACCAACCAACTTTAACTCTCCGTATAAAGCGCAGTCCACTTCAGAGTTTTGGGGACGTTGGCACATATCTTTATCCACTTGGCTCAAAGATTATTTATACATCCCCTTAGGTGGAAACCGGCGGGCCACGTGGGGAACTTGGATTTCTGTGGTATTGATTCTATCCGTGATTTTGCTCCTGATCGGCAGCATACGTGCTCTATTTATTATTGGTGGCTCTGTATTACTATTGTTTACATTAGCTCAAATCTTCAGTGGGCTCAAGAAAAAAATCATTCGTGACATCAACCTTATGATCACCATGCTTTACGGCGGACTATGGCACGGCGCATCATGGAATTTCATCATCTGGGGAGGATTGAACGGGTTTGGAGTTGTTTGGCATAAATACTGGGCGAAAATCAGCCCCTTTAAGAATAAAAACGGATGGCTGGTACGCATCTATGCGATTGGTTTTACCTTTATTTTTATCACGTTTACCCGGATCTACTTCCGTGCACGAGATCTAGACGTAGTCCAGCAAATGTGGCACAGCATACAAACGAATTTCCAACTCAATCTCGCTTGGGAAATTCTAGTCAACTACAAATGGGTGTTCATCGCCATGCTTTTTGGATTTGTCATCCACTGGCTTCCTTCGAAAACAAAGACATGGTACCAAGAGCTTTTCATTAAAGCTCCTCTTCCAATAAAAGCACTCGTAGCTGTGGCTACCGTTTTTGTGATCCTGCAATTTATTTCCAGCGACCTACAACCATTTATTTATTTCCAGTTTTAAAGGGATCTAAAATAGCTGCCCTCGATACTATTTTATACGCTCCTTTCGTCGCTTTAAAATCACTCGGTCAGCAGAGTTATTCCAAGGCAACCGAGTGCTTTGAGTGCAAGGAAAAGTGTATCGAGGTTGGCGGGATTTAGTAATATGCAATCTTTATGATTTCAACTTTTTCTCCCAGAATTAAGAAAGAATTTCTTTTTAGAACTCAATCGTAATTTTTCTAAGTCATTTGTAATCAATGATTCTTTTTTCGAATGTGACCAATTTTGAATTTGTTTTTCTCTATAAAAGGCTTGGTCTATTCTGTCGTATTTTTCAAAATAGACCAGTTTAACAGGTGGAAACTTTTTGGTGTGATTGGCACCATTTCCTGACTGGTGCTGTTTTACTCTTCTTTCTAAATCAATAGTGCTTCCGGTATAATAACTTCCGTCACCACACGCTAAAATATACATATAACCCTCCATAAATCATTATTAAATTGATTAGTCTATCTAATTTAATGAAATATGATAGTTATTCCAATATGATTGAAAATTCAACAATAGATAATTGGCAATCTAAAATTGCTGCCCTCGATACTATTTTATGCGCTCCTTTCGTCGCTTTAAAATCACTCGGTCAGCAACGTTAATCCAAGGCAACCGACTTTCAGACTTTAGCCTTTCCAACTTTTCTTCGATACTGAATCTTTTCTGTGAATACCTTACTCAACCAAGCACCTCCGGCGCCAACCAAAGCACCAACGAATACATCTGAAGGATAATGCACGCCCAAATGCATCCGAGAATAACCCACAGCACTCGCCCACAACAATGAAGGTGCGATGACGTACCATTTTGGACACGCCAACGACCACGATGTGGCTGCACTAAATGCCATGGATGTATGCCCTGAGGGAAACGCAGGACTCCCCGCATCTGTTAATTGCAGAATGTCTGGGTAAGTAACAAAGGGGCGCGGACGATTGATAGCATACTTCATACCTAAAGTAATCCCTCCTGTGACGGCCAATGCACCAAATAGCATGCACCCCTGCTGTTTCAGAATACTATCTTTCTGAATAAAACCTGCACTTATTAAAATCACAGGTGCACCAAACTCAATAACGGATGCTGAATGCGTAATGAACAAAAATGGACGATCGAGCCGGGTATTTCTCTCCAAGTTCGCCTTGCGCAGCACATCAATATCAAATTGCTGTGCCATTAGGCTAAGGTGAATTAGAAGAGCGGCTACTATGAATACGATACATTTCATGCCACAATACTACCAAAAAAGTCACTACTATATGTTGAGGTAAAACTCATTTCACGTTAATAACTAAAATAGTATGCTAATTATGCCGATATCAGTTCTAAAAAGAGGATGAACCTTTATTATTTTGCGCCTACTAAAACTTGTTCATCATCTTCGCAGGTTAAAAAATAATTTCTAAATTAGTTCAATCTTTTTAGACTATGAACGCATTCAAATATCTTGCTGCATATATCCCCGTAGCACTTGTATTTACTGCATTGCTTTTAGGCAGCTATTGGGTCTTTTTACCTGTTGTGGTGTTATTCGTGATATTTCCAATTCTCGAATTATTTTTACGTCCTTCCATGAAAAACTTATCCCAAGAAGAACAACTTATTTCAGAAAAACGTGGGGTGTATGACCTCATCATCTATTTATTGATGCCGATGCAATATGCATTACTCGTTTTTTTTCTCTTTCAAATGACCTATGACATGCCAAGTTGGGAGCGGTTCGGAATGATTTTAAGCATGGGCTTAGCCTGCGGAATTATCGGAATCAACGCAGCACATGAACTCGGGCATAGAAACAGTATCTTAGAACACGTATTGAGTAAACTGCTTTTACTTTCCAGCTTGTACATGCATTTCTTTATTGAGCATAATAGAGGACATCACACACGTGTGAGCACACCAGATGATCCAGCTTCGAGTAAATATGGAGAGCCGATTTATGTATTCTGGTGTCGCTCCATTCTTTTCTCATACCTTTCTGCCTGGAAACTGGAGAAAAAACGGTTATCCATTCAAAAAAAATCGTTCTTTTCAATAAGGAATGAAATGATCCGCTTTCAACTGATTCAAGCGACTTTATTAATTTCAATCTTTCTATTTTTTGGATGGCAAATCCTGTGTTTCTTTATTGCCTCCGCCTTTATTGGGATATTATTGCTTGAAACCGTGAATTACATTGAACATTATGGTTTACGGCGCAAACTGGTTAATGGGAAATATGAACGAACACTGCCTATTCATTCATGGAACTCCAATCATCCATTAGGACGTATTGTGTTATTCGAATTATCAAGACATTCCGATCACCACTATATTTCTAGCAGAAAATACCAAGTTCTTCGCCACCATGACAACAGCCCACAAATGCCCACTGGATACCCTGGAATGATGCTCTTAGCTTTAGTTCCACCCCTCTGGTTCAAAGTAATGCATCACCGAATATCAGCTCTTTCGATGCAGGCATAAGCATTGGTGTTACTGCTTAAGGATACCTTTAGAAAATTGGCGTAAATGAAGAGCGCAATTTATTTCGAAGGAGAATGAACACTAAAATTCCGTATATTCGAACTTGAACTTCCGTTATGCTTAACAAACTAATAGTTTTCAGTTCCATTGTGGTCACTCATTTTCTCGGATATGGGCAAATTCCTCCCGGATATTATGATCATGCTGCTGGTTTAAGTGGAACGGAATTGAAAGCAGCACTCAATGATATCATTCAAGGGCATGTGCAGTTCCCATATACCAGTAGGAATAAGGATATATGGGACATCTTGAAGCATACGGATCAGGATACGATTGATACGAATAACGTAAT
>JALQTG010000319.1 GCA_023264075.1 Crocinitomicaceae bacterium | reverse complement strand
GTTACCACCAGTCGTATGGTTCGATCCTGTGAAGCAGACCCACAATTCTCCGTCTTGCAAGTAATCACCAAATTCTTTGTTCTTATACAATTCAAGCATGCGTGGGAGCAAGTCGAAGTCTGCTTGCCCAGTGTTGTATTTTTCAATGATTCCATCGATGGTCGTATGAGATAAGTATTTCATTCCATCCGCTGGTTGACTTCCTTCCAACTTTCCATAAGTCACACGTAACGTGCTGTTGGCATCCGACCAATGTTTATGGTTAGGATACATCTCGTATTTTCCTTTTACATAGGTTTTCATGAGGTAATTTTTCTCTCCGAAATATTGTTGTACCCCAGGTCTTACTTTTTCTCCGAATACATTGGTTAATTCTGTGTGTAAATTGAACCCTGCATCTTTCATCAGTTTTTTACGAGATTTCGCGTTTAATTTGGATACAAATTTTGTGTACCGCCCTAAATCAGTAAAAATTGATTTGTCAAAAATCGCACTCGTCAATGCGGGAGTATTTCCCTTTTTTAACACCTCTGCTAAGTATTCCTCTTTCATTAAAGAAATGTAATAGTCAGTTTGTAATTGGAAAATCTCACGGTCGATAGACGCATCGTATTTTTCGAAGAAATTAGTAGCTTGCTCAACCAGTTTTTCAATTTGTTCTGTACTGGCCTTCTCTCCAGATGTTTCTAATTTTTCCAGCTCATCTTCTAAAGCGCGTGTGAGCTTGAAAAATTCAGCTCCTACATACGCATATTCAATGAACATGTTATATGCAAAATCAGCTTCCTTTCCTTTTACCGCAGAGGCATTTAGGGCTTCAACAACATCACCGTAGGCCGTTTTCCATTCTGGTTTGCTCGCGGCATCGGTGGTGTATTGCTTTTCGTAAGTTCGTTTCACAGTGATAGCATCACCACGCTTTAATCCGTCGATTTGTCCAATCCATTTCTTCCATGCATTAGCGATACGAGCTTGCTTTGGCGCATAATTGATCGTTGTTACCTCTGATTTTTTCATAGCAGCATTGATCGCAGAAAGCGATAAGTCGCGCATCCGGATTTGAGCCGGACGTAATTCGTTAATAATGTATTCCAATTCATTGGAAATGGTATGTTGTTCAGTAGTACCAGGGAATCCAAAGACCATCGTGAAATCGTTTTCTTGACGTGGTTTTAAGGAAACTGGCAAGAAATGCAATGGCTCGTAAGGACGATTGTTTTCGTTGTAATCGGCTGGGAGATTGTTCTGATCAGCATAAATACGGAAAACCGAAAAATCTCCCGTGTGTCTCGGCCATACCCAGTTATCGGTATCTCCACCGAATTTACCAACCGTGTTCGGTGGTGTTCCTACTAAGCGAATATCTCTAAACGTCTCTTTTATCAATAGGTAATAGCTATTTCCAAAATCAAAAGGTTTGATGTCTGCTTCGTAATGATTCCCATTCGTTGCTTCTGCTTTCAATTTGGCAATGTTTGCCATGATAATCGTATTCATTTCTTGTTGAGACTTGCCTTCAGTTCCTTCTAAAACGCGAAAAGTCACGTCTTCAATGCGGACCATTCGTACTGCAGTTAAACCAGGATTCGGGAGCTCTTCACTTAGATTCTTTGCCCACCAACCATTCTTAGCACGATTGTTTTCAACACTGGAATGACTATAGATTTGAGAGAAACCACAGTGGTGGTTCGTTAATAACAATGATTTTTCCGACACGATTTCAGCAGTACATCCCCCTCCAAAATGAATGATGGCGTCTTTTATACTTGCGTTATTCGCATCGTAAATATCAGAAGCACTTAGTTTCATTCCCATTGCTTGCATGTCTGACTCGAACGCAGAAAGTAGCGTAGGGATGAGCATTCCCTCTTCTGAACGGGAAATAAATATTTGTGAAATCAATATTATAAGTATGGCGATCTTTTTCATAGTATATTTTTAGAAGCCCAAAGATAGATAAAAAGTTGCAAGTTGCAGATTGCATGTTGATCGAACCTGTAACTTGCAACTCCTAACAATTTTCCCAAAATAATTTGCACTTTTGCAGTGTGGATATATTAAACTTTGTTTTTCGATTAGGAGTTGTTTTTGCGATCTTCGGATTTCTGTGGTGGCTGATCAATGCGGGGATTATGATTTTGCGAGGAGGGAGGCCTGCGTCAACTGCAGAAACCTATACTATACGAATGGTACGTTACTTTTTCTTGGTAGATGTCGCATTTCTATTTTGTTTGAATCAAGCCAATAATATTGTTGACCTACAAAATACAATCATTACAGGGTTGATTCTATTGACTTACTTCTTGGGTAAACTGCAGTCTGGCCAGTTGAGAAAACAACTGTTTTCATTCAAAATGTATGGAAACGCCCAGTTGTTAAATCAGTTTAAACCGGTATTTAATTTTCAAGCGGAGCTCATTGTGATGCTTCTTGCGCTCGGATTCTTCACTTTATTTATGTTTTTTCCCTCTTTTGCTTTTAATCCAATCAGCGAATGGTTTTTTGAAAGTATTGTGGATATTGAAGATACCCCCGTATTTGGGTTTGTGTTTAAGGTTGTCGGTTTCTTCTTTATGTTAAGCATACTCATGAAATTTACGAATGGTTTTATGACGTTGCTAAGCGGAGGTGCTGTGCGACCACCTTCAAATAACATTGGACAACGGAAGCGAAAAGAGGATGATTTTGATGATTATGAAGAGCTTTAAATTGGCCTATGAATTATTCCTCTAACTCCGAATTGACATATGTCTCCTCCGGAAGATGAATAGGTCTGTTTTTCTTCACTTTTCAATCCTAGCATAAATCCAGCACATACTCTTTTCACGCGTATGCCCTAATATCTCCTACCAATATGGCAATGTTTAAAACTACAGGTACATCAATATAGTTTACTTAAAATGTACTTTCATAGTTTTCTATATAGTAATCTGTTTTGCGCTCTTCTCGGTAATCTCCAACGTTCCGGTATCTGCGCGATAAGTATTTTACACTGGTTTCTAATGAGAGTCGTTCCCCTAGTTTGAATTCATATCCTAAGGAGCCTGTTATTGCTCCTGCGAAATCATGAGTTGCGAATTCCACAAATTGAGCGGGTATGATTTATTGCCTGTGTTTTACAAAAACATTTCCATAACTTTGACAACAGTTGATTTATTAGGAGGTAAGTATGAGGTTAAGTTTATTCGTTATTTTTTTTACACTGTTTGGCGTGTATGGCCAACAAGAGTTAGCAATTATTCCTCAGCCCAAAGAGGTTTCTCTCGGGACGGAGTTTTTTGCGTTGAACAACAAAACACGTATACTCTATGCACCCGGAGAGGGTCTCGAGTTCGAAGCGGAGTTTTTACAAGATCGATTGGAGAATATATCGGGTTACCATTTACCGATTTCTTCCAAAACAAAAAACGCAAAAGGAGCTATTCGTTTGGTATTTCGAAAAGGAAATCATCCCGATGAATATCGAATTCAGATTGATGTTACGGGTATTGAGATAAGCGCAGTTTCGGCTAAAGGAATCTTTCACGGAATTCAATCCCTTTTGCAGGTGGTACACGAAAGACTCAATGAAGAAAATGAATCAGATGGAGTTTTGCTGCCTTATTTGGATGTATATGATTTCCCTAATTTTCAGTGGAGAGGTATGCACTTAGATGTTTGTCGTCATTTTTTCACTACTGAAGAGGTGAAGCGCTACATCGATTATCTAGCACTTTATAAGATGAATACCTTTCATTGGCATTTGACAGAAGATCAAGGATGGCGAATTGAAATAAAGAAATATCCGCACCTAACAGAAATAGGGGCATGGCGTGCAGGAACAATGGTTGGGCCGTACAGTAATCATGAATTTGATTCGATTCGATATGGTGGCTATTATACGCAAGAACAGATAAAAGAAGTCGTGGCTTACGCTGCAAAACGTCATATCACGGTTGTTCCAGAAATTGAAATGCCTGGACATGCTTTAGCCGCTTTAGCTGCTTACCCTGATTTGTCGTGTACAGGCGACTCTTTTGAAGTGGGACAACAGTGGGGTGTATACGAGGATGTATATTGTGCAGGGAATGATGAAGTGTTTGAGTTTTTAGAAGATGTTTTGGAGGAAGTCGTTGCTCTTTTTCCAGGAGAGTTTGTACATATTGGAGGAGATGAATGTCCGAAAACGCGCTGGGAGGCCTGTTCCAAATGCCAGCAGCGGATGGTAGATGAAGGATTAAAGGATGAACACGAACTGCAAAGCTATTTTATCCAGCGTATGGAACGCTACCTCAACGGAAAAGGAAAGAAAATTATTGGTTGGGACGAAATTCTAGAAGGCGGGTTGGCACCCAATGCTGCCGTGATGAGTTGGCGTGGGGAAGCAGGAGGGATTGCAGCTGCCGGGGCAGAACATGAGGTGGTGATGTCCCCGGGGAGTCCATGCTATTTTGATCACTATCAACATGCCGACAAGGAAAATGAACCACTGGCGATAGGTGGGTTGAATACCTTAGAAGCTGTCTATAATTACCATCCAGTTCCTTCGGAGTTGGCCGAAGACAAACATAGGTTTATTCTTGGAGCACAAGCGAATGTATGGACCGAATATATCTTGTCGTTTGCCCACGTCGAATATATGGCGTTGCCGCGTATGGCCGCATTGGCGGAAGTGCTCTGGACTAACCCGAAACAAAAGGATTATACTAATTTCGTAAAGCGTTTAGAGACGCAGGTCCACCTGCTTGATTATTGGAACACGAATTATTGCACTCATTTTTTACACGAAACAAGATGACCAAACGTAGAAACTTTATTAAGTCGGGACTCGCGCTGGGCGTCGTGGTCGCTGCAAATCCATTGAAATCCTGCGCGGAATCTATTGAAAAGGAGGAAGAAGCGACTTTTCAGGAAAGAAAACCGGTCGTTCTTTCGACCTGGCGCTTTGGCATCGAGGCCAATGAGGAGGCCTGGAAAGTACTAGGAGAATCCGGAAGTGCCCTGGATGCCGTGGAACGCGGCGTAAAATTAGTTGAAGCGGATCCCAATGAACGCAGTGTTGGTTACGGTGGCCGTCCAGACCGAGATGGACGTGTGACATTAGACGCCTGCATCATGGACCATAACGCGAACATCGGATCGGTGGCTAGTTTGGAGCACATCAAACATCCTGTTTCGGTTGCCCGTGCAGTGATGGAACAAACACCGCATGTGATGTTAGTAGGAGATGGGGCACTTCAATTCGCATTGGAACAAGGATTTCCAAAAGAAAATTTGTTGACACCCGAATCTGAGGCAGAATGGAAAGAATGGTTAGTGAATTCGGAATATAAGCCCATTGTGAATATTGAAAATCACGATACAATAGGGATGATTGCCTTGGATGAGCACGGTAACCTTTCTGGTGCCTGCACGACAAGTGGAATGGCGTTTAAAATGCATGGAAGAGTAGGAGATTCCCCCATCATTGGTGCCGGACTATACGTAGACAATGAAGTAGGTGCAGCTACAGCCACTGGTCACGGCGAGGAAGTTATTCGCGTCGTAGGTGCGCATTTAGTCGTTCATCTCATGCGACAAGGGAAAAGTCCCCAAGCTGCGTGCAAGGAAGCGGTTGAACTCATCAAACACAAATTGGAATTGCGCAACGGGAACCTAGAAGAAACCCAAATCGGATTTATCGCCTTGAATAAAAAAGGGGAACACGGTGCCTACGCGTTGAACAAAGGATTTAATTACGCTGTAAAGGATGCTGAGGGGAATACGTTGGAGGATGCGGAGTCTTTAAGACATTAAGCTATTAAACGTTAAGACGAAAGACTAAAATCATGAACGAACCGCAATCCTCGAACCTCAAACCGACGAATCCACGAACAAGATTAGAAATCGCTTGCTTTACCCTGGAATCTGCGTTGACAGCCGTTCGTGCTGGTGCCGATCGCATTGAGTTTACAGAGAATTATGCACTCGGAGGAGTCACTCCTAAATTGGAGGACTTTGTCGCGCTGCGGAAAACAACAGAGCTACCCATTTATGTGTTGGTGCGTCCACGTGGAGGAGATTTTTGTTATTCCGAAGAGGAATTGACGCAAATGGAGAAAGATATTCAGTTGTTTCATGCCCATGGAGCCGACGGGTTTGTAATCGGATGTTTAACTCCCGATCACCACATCGATATTCCTGCCAACAAGCGCTTGCTCAGAGCTGCTCAAGTAAAACCGGTAACGTTTCACCGTGCGTTTGATGAGGTAGAGGATTATGCCATCGCCTTGGAGCAAGTCGTTGAACTAGGTTGCTCCGCCATTCTCACATCAGGTGCTAAGAAAACTGCCTTAGAAGGAACGGAACGACTAAAATCGCTTCAAGAGAAAGCAGGAAATCGGTTAGCCATTATTGTGGGCGGCGGTGTTCGCTCAGAAAACATTGATGCACTCAATGAGACATTAAAAGCAAACTTCTATCATTCAGCGTGCATTACCCAAGCTGGTGAAGAGGCTGATGAACAGGAAATAAAGCGTATCTTGCAGCTGCTGAATACATGAAGTGGATCGTTGTTATAGGGATTAGTTTATTAGGATGGACGCCTTCTTGGGGTCAACTCATGGATGCCACGAAAATGCATAAGCAACTCCCGTTATCAACTAATTGGCGTGTTTATGCGCTGAATAATTCGGATATAGATACGCTGCCAGCCGATATCCCAGGAACGATTCATACCGACCTCTATCGAAACGACCGCATACCTGACCCGTTTTTTGGAAACAACGAACACCAGTTAACTTGGATAGAAGACCAGACGTGGGTATACGAAACGACCATCGATTTGCCCAAGGAAGTGATGAACTCCAAACGCATCAATTTGATTTTTGAGGGACTCGATACGTATGCCGATATTTATGTCAATAATAAGCGCGTAAGAAGGACGGATAATATGTTCCGGAGCTGGAATGTTTCGTTAAATGGAAAACTCCATACGGGAGATAATCATGTGAAAGTCGTTTTTCATCCGGCGAAGCAAGTGGTGGCAGATAAAGCCAAAGAACTTCCGTACTTTCTTCCCAGTGGAGAAGCTAATTTTGCACGTAAGGCACAATACCATTTTGGTTGGGACTGGGGTCCGCGTTTTCCTACGGTAGGGATTTGGAAACCAGTGTATATTGAGTATTACGATGTTGGGAAAATTGACAACATTCAACTGCAACAGAAAGAACTTTCCAAAGATAAAGCAGTTGTTCAAGCCAATTTCACTGTTGAACTGTTAGAACCAGGAAAATACGTAATGCACACGTTTGTGCATGAAACAGGTCAGTCGATGAGTACTGCGTTAGGTGGTTATCCGAATGATTTTTCGTTCGACGTAGAAATAGAAAATCCGAAGCGCTGGAATTGCAATGGTTATGGAAATCCAAATTTATACACGATGGACTTCGCGCTTTATCAAGACAATCAATTGATTGATCAGCGTACAGAACGGATAGGCTTAAGAACAGCCGAACTCGTTCAAACACTCGATTCGTTGGGGTCTTCGTTTTACTTTTCCCTCAATAACACCCCAGTTTATGCCAAAGGAGCCAACATGATTCCGTTGGATGTTTTCTTGCCTCGGTTAAAGAAAGAAGAGTACGAACAACTCATTAATCGCGCGTTGGATGCGAATTTCAACATGCTCCGCGTGTGGGGAGGTGGTGTGTACGAAGACGATTATTTCTACGACCTCTGCGACGAAAAAGGTATTATGGTTTGGCAAGATTTTATGTTTGCTTGTGCGGTGTATCCTGGGGATAGTTCGTTTTTGTCCACAGTGCGTTATGAGGTGGAGGAGCAAGTAAAACGTTTACGCAACCACCCTTCAATTGTCTTGTGGTGTGGAAACAACGAAGTCGATGAAGCCTGGCACAATTGGGGTTGGCAAAAGCAGCACAAGTATTCTAGAGAAGATTCTGTGAAGATCTATGCGGATTATCAACGCTTGTTTCATGACTTGATTCCGTCGGTGTTAAAGCAAGAAGACCCGAGTCGTTCGTATCACCCTTCTTC
>JALQTG010000150.1 GCA_023264075.1 Crocinitomicaceae bacterium | reverse complement strand
CCCTCGATATACTTGGTTATTCCACGCTCAATCTCCTCCATCGTTGCTTTTTCAGGAGCAGCCTCCTTCAAAACAACTTCGCCACTTCCTGTATTACAGGCTACTAGGATGAGCAGTAAAACTACATTTAGACTTACTTTAAAACGATTCATTTAGCAAATATACGAAATTGTAAACCCTCTAGAGCACATTATAAATCAACTGACTCATGTTACCTTAAGAGAGTACAGTGAATAATGGTCTTGTCCTAGTCATTTTTCACGATAAAAGAAGTGTATTTTTTGAGAATAGATATTTACTTCCGTAAGAATTGTATTTTTACCGCACAAAAATTCAAAGTTATGCCAAGACTATCTGACAAAGCGGTATATATGCCAGCTTCCCCAATTCGTAAATTGGTTCCTTTTGCTGAAACAGCTAAAAAACAAGGTAAAACGGTAATTCACCTAAATATTGGTCAACCTGACATCGAAACACCGGAAGTAGCGCGCGAAGCAATTAAAAATGCAGCTATTCAAGTATTAGCATATTCTCATTCGGCAGGATTTGAATCTTACCGTAAGGGTTTAGCTGCTTATTATGTAAAAAATGGAATCAATGTTACATTTGAGGATATCTTGGTAACCACTGGAGGTTCTGAAGCTTTGATATTTGGATTCATGTCATGCTTAAACCCTGGTGACGAAATCATTATCCCAGAGCCTTTTTACGCGAACTACAATGGTTTTGCCGTTACTGCAGGTGTGAAAATTGTTCCTGTAACAGCCAATATATCTGATGGATTTGCGTTGCCTCCTGTTGAAGAATTCGAAAAGAAAATTACTTCAAAAACGAAAGCTATTCTTATCTGTAACCCGGGAAATCCTACAGGTTATTTATATTCAAAAGAAGAACTTGAAAAGCTGAGTGGAATTGTTAAAAAGCATGATCTATTCTTGTTTGCAGACGAAGTTTACCGCGAATTTTGTTACGATGGCGCACAACCATTCTCTGTAATGAACTTGGAGGGACTATCGGAAAATGCCATTCTTATCGATTCTGTCTCTAAACGTTACTCGATGTGTGGAGCGCGAATCGGTGCATTAATATCAAAAAACAAAGAGGTTATCCAATCTGCCTTGAAATTTGCACAAGCACGTTTATCTCCACCAACTTATGCGCAAGTAGCTTCAGAAGCAGCTCTCGCGACACCACAAAATTATTTCGATCAAGTTGTGGAAGAATACGTTCAACGTAGAGATATTATGGTGGATGGCCTGAATGCCATACCGGGTGTTCGTTGTCCAAAACCTAGAGGCGCATTTTATTGTGTGGCTGAATTCCCTGTTGATGACACAGAAAAGTTTTGCCAATGGCTACTTGAATCGTTTGATTATCAAGGAAAAACAGTCATGATGGCGCCTTTAAGTGGATTCTACTCAACACCCGGACTAGGAAAACAAGAAGCCCGAATTGCTTATGTTTTAGAACAAGGCCTACTTAAAGACGCTGTTAAATGTCTAGAAGAAGCACTCAAGGTATATCCAGGAACTAGACGATAAATACTACCCCTTTAAAATGATTATATATTAATCAATATATTTGATTAATGTATAATCATTTTGTATTTTTACGAGCTCATGTAAACGTTAAATGATTTACACATGCTCAATATACACTCCAAATTTAGTTTGCGGTTCGGCATCAAGAGCATTGAGTGGATTATTGATTGGTGGTGTTCCAGCGGATATCAATCGATTGCGCTTACCGACATTAACACAACTTCCGCAGCGCTTAGCTTCATACAACAAGCACAACAAAAAAAATTACGCCCTATAATTGGTGTTGATATTCGGAACGGAATCACGCAACAATACATCCTCCTTGCTAAAAACAATAGAGGTTTTCACGAAATGAATCACTTCTTATCGGAGCACCTCCACCATAAAAAAGATTTTGAACCATCACCTACTTTCTTACCCAATTGTTTTGTGATCTACCCCTTTGGAAAAGCACCAAACACACTACAGAATAATGAATACATAGGAATACATCCTAAAGACCTCACATTCCTTCGTATTCATCCTGCTGCAAACCCCAATAAACTAGTGGCACTTCAAAGCATGACATTTGAAAGCAAAAGGGATTACAACGCCCATCGACTGTTGCGCGCTATTGACAAAAATTGCCTTCTCTCAAAGCTTTCATCATCGTCTCAGGCGTTTGCAGAAGATCTTTTTAGACCATTTGACAAATTCTCCGCACAGTATAATGAGTTCGACTACCTTATCCCACAAACCGAAGCGATAATGCAGGAATGTTCCATTCATTTTGATTTTGGAGAGCACGCAGAACATCAAAACTTAAAAACATACACCGGCAGTGAACTAAAAGACAAAGAATTAATTCAATTACTATGTGAAAAGGGGGTTCAGCAACGTTATCCTGTATCCACTTCCGAAATAGAACAACGTATCGAGCGAGAAATTGATGTTATCCAACAGAAAGGATACTTGGCCTACTTCTTAGTTACCTGGGACATTATCAACTTCGCAAGTTCCAAAGGGTACTTCCATGTAGGAAGAGGAAGCGGAGCCAATAGTATTGTTGCTTACCTGTTGGGGATTACCGATGTTGATCCACTTGAACTCGACTTATATTTCGAACGGTTCATTAATCTTTACCGAAAAAATCCACCTGATTTTGACATCGACTTTTCCTGGACAGAGCGCGATGAAGTCACCCGCTACATTTTTGACCGCTTCGAGCATACTGCGCTATTGTGCACCTACAATACATTTCAATTTCGCGCAACTTTACGGGAACTCGGCAAGGTATTCGGACTCCCCAAACATGAAATCGATGCCTTAGCCGTAGGCAAACGACTAACTGGGCAGCTGGATGAATTAGGAAACTTAGTAGTAAAATATAGTCGCTACATAGAAGGACTCCCTTCGTACCTCAGTGTACATGCAGGAGGAATTGTCATAAGTGAAAAACCATTGACGTGGTTTACCGCGACCTTCCTCCCGCCAAAAGGGTTTCCCACTACACAGTTCTCTATGCTAGAAGCAGAAGATGTTGGTCTCTACAAATATGATATTTTAAGTCAGCGCGGCCTAAGTAAAATCCATGACTGTATAAAAATAGCGCAAAAGAATCAACCGAATAACCTACCCCGAAATATTCGAGACATCCATTACTTTAAAACAGACGATCGCATTCGCAACTTATTACAGACAGGAAATGCGATGGGCTGTTTTTACGTTGAGTCGCCTGCCATGCGGATGCTCATGAAAAAACTCGAAGTTCAAAACTACCTAGAGTTAGTTGCTGCCAGTTCCATCATTCGTCCAGGAGTTTCCTCTTCCGGTATGATGCGTGAATACATCTTACGACATAAAGACCCGGAGCGCAGAAAAGCAGCTCATCCCACATTACTTGAAATCATGCCTGAAACCTATGGCGTGATGGTCTACCAGGAAGATGTTATAAAGGTAGCCCACTATTTTGCAGGACTGACCTTAGACGAGGCTGACATCTTGCGGCGAGGAATGTCTGGAAAATACCGTTCCCGGGAAGAATTCCAAGCCATACGCATGAAGTTTTTTGACAATTGTGTACAAAAAGGCTATTCAGAACAACTTACCCAAGAAATTTGGCGGCAAATAGAAAGTTTTGCAGGCTACGCCTTCTCGAAAGGACATTCGGCATCTTATGCTGTAGAGAGCTTCCAAAGTTTATATTTAAAAGCCTACTATCCATTGGAGTATATGGTAGCAACCATTAACAATTATGGCGGATATTACCGTACAGAAATCTACATTCACGAAGCAAAAAAACAAGGGGCTCAAATAGAAGCTCCCGAAATCAATACAAGTCAATGGGAAACTACCATCGAAGGAAAAACAATCTACTTAGGATTCCACCTCATCACTGGAATGGAAGTTGAGGCTATAAAAAACCTCCTTTTCTATAGAAATCAACTCGATAAATTCAACACATTCGAGCAGTTTTTAAATTCAGTTACACTTTCGTTGGAACAGGTGATCCTTCTTATTCGAATTGGGTCATTTAGAAGACTTGACGCTAAAAAGAAGCATCTCCTTTGGAGAACACATCTCTATTACCGAAAAGAACATACTCCATTTCTTCAGGCGATGCTATTTGAAAAGTCCGGAAAGGAATATCTACTTCCAGAACTCGAAACGGCACATTTCGAACAGGCTTTTGAAGAAATGGAACTCTTGGGATTTCCTTTATGTAGTCCGTTTGAACTGATAAGCGAACCCCTGCAACAACATGTTTCTGCCAACGAATTCCCTAGCTATCACAAGCAGCAAGTCCGTTGTTACGGTTACCTCATCAGTGTAAAGAAAACAAAGACGGCGCATGGCGAAACCATGTTGTTTGGACATTTTTATGACCTACAGGGAGACCTACTGGATACCGTGCACTTCCCCCCTTCAGCAAAACGCTATCCATTTCATGGTATCGGGGTTTACGAACTTCAAGGATGTGTCACGGAAGAGTTTGGCTACTTCACGTTAGAAGTGGCTTTTTTACGAAAAATAAATTACATCCCCGACGTACGGTATGAGGAAAGTTCTACTAAAAACAAAAAAGCCGCCTCCTAAGAGACGGCTTTCTGAATATTTCAAAGAAAATTATTTCTTAACGAAAGAATTTCTTACAACGTTCCCTTTCTCAGTTACAACAGTGAAGTAGTACACACCAGGTAACAAAGGAGAAACATCAACAGTAGTCTCCATACCTGCAACAGCAGAAGAAATAACTGTTCTACCATCCATACCAACAACAGTAACAGAATTCATAGGCTCAGCAACTGCGATATTCAATACATCAGAAGCTGGGTTCGGATAAGCATTTGCTTCGATCGTATTCATTGTAACACCCGCAGAAGCAGTTGTTACAACTGGAAAAATAGCTAAAGCAATATCAAGACCCCAGTTATTAGGATCTCCCATAGTGTAGAAAGAACCATCTGACCAGAATTCACCAGTGTGAGTCGCTGCGTCCATAAAATCACCACCTGTATTAGAAACTAATGCTAGAGTATCTCCAGCGGCTGTAGGAAGAACTACACCTGCCCAAAAAGAACCGCCAGCAGGAACATTAACGGGACTTGAAAACATAGCAGCAACATTATACAATACAGTTCCCTCAGCAACTGAAAAACCAGTAGCAATAGTTGTGTCAACATCTGCTAAACTAATCGTAGTAGAACCTAAAACAGTACCAGGAGCACCTGCATTGTTGTCATAAATAACTACATCAAAAGACCCACCAGCATCAGCTTTAATTGGCGCCCATAAAAGAACACCATTAATAGATCCACCCGCTGGAGCACCATAAGTCGCATCAAACAACTGCATTTTTGCTAAATCACCATACTCATTGTTACCAGCCAAATAACCACCTGCAGTACCATAAACAGTAGGAGTTCCTGTAAAAAATTCAGTAAGCGTATCATTTTGTGCAGAGGCACCCAATGAAACCATAAGCGTTGCCGCTAAAAAGTAAAGTTTTTTCATATTTATTAGTTTAATAATTTTTACGAATATAAGAGATATTGCGTAGAAATAAAAGTCTATTCCAAAGAATATTTTGATAAAATCATAGACTTCAACCGTTTTCAAGAAAGGCAACTACTAATACTTTTTTCATAAATTTGCCGAATGAGAAATACAATCATCAATTTAGCAGCTACTTACACCCTATTCATTTTATTGATCTCCTGCGAAGAGAATCAATTAACTACAGCCACAAAAAATGAAAATACATCTCTAAATGAAAACTTTGAAGATTGGGTGAGGCGACAAGTGGAGGTTATGCTAAAAATTAATGCGACAGAAAACTATACCCTCACTATTCATCGAGAGTACCTCGATAGGGATACACTCATAGATGCTGTAATTTTGTTAAACAGAGAGGAGTTTGCAAAAAAGAAAGCCGCCGAAGATGGAGATACTTCTTTTGAGGAACTAGTTGGGTACACCGGACCATACAACCATGTTTTCACATACATCAATGGAAGTAAAAAGCTCCACCAAGCTCCTCCCGTAGGGTCTAGTGCTTCCCACCCACTTACCGTGAAGTTTGAAACAATTTCTAATCCATCACAAAAAGACTTCTACGTAGAATACCGTGTAAAGAGCAGTGTGAACAGAAATTATTACACCTTGATTAACGGGAAAGTAGTACTCACCTTTTCTTGTCCCTTGTATGACTTCATGACACCCGAAACCCCAACAATCTATTCCATCCAGCACGTTGAAAGCGATGTTCGAATAAGTAAGGACATCGCCCTTTATTATGGACAAATACAAAATTATAATCCTGCAGAAATAGACGATTTCATGAACTACTACCCACAAAACGTGACAACAACAGAGGAGCTATTCGTCTATTTTATATATGATAAAAAAAGAATGAAATACGTCACTCCAATGTCTCCACCAAAAGAATAATTTTCTACTGGACGATTAACTTCTTGGAGTGAACGCCTTCTTTATGCGCTATAACAACAGTATAAATACCTTTAGATAATTGTGTCGTATTCAAACTATACATTGAAGTGTATGATTCCTGCATAAGTACATGTTTACCGAGGGGATCTAAAATTTGAATAACAAAACCTTCTTCTCCCGACGCATGCGTAATGGTTACCCTATCGCTAGACGGATTGGGAAACAAGGTAAATTCTTCATGTTTGTCAAAGGATTCGTTATACAATACATCTGGGTGACTCACATTTACATTATCAATGAATATGTTATTTCCTCCGGCGGATCGAAAAACAAACCGAACCATAAGGTTATCCACCAAATACTGTGCGGTAATATTATCCACAACAGTCGACTTCCATTCTTCAGCGTTCGGAAAAAACTCATCCTGTACGTAGCCATTGGTTGACATCAATACAGTACTCGATAATGTTTTTCGTGTTACCCAAGTCTGACCGCAATCATCCGACAATTGAACAAACAAAATATCCAAATTAGCGTTGGTAAAACGCGTAAACGCATAATCAAATGCAATTGCTACGTCTGACAAGCCTGAGGCATCTATCGGTGCCGATTGAAAGATGTACTCCACACCTGACGGACCATTGAAATTATTCACATAAATCGATTGATTTGAATTGAACCCTGCGGTATTGGTTAAGATCCAATTGACAGGGCTTTCATTTGGGCTAACTACCCACTTTTGATCAAATGTAAGTGGATTTTCAAAAGATTCAATGATAACATCATTTATACCAGGATTAGGCAAAACAACGATATATGCTGTTTCTGCATGAGAAACTTGATTCGTACCATCACTCACAGTTAGTTCTACCGTGTATTCACCAGGAGCGCTATACGAAACTATAATCAATGAATCCGTCAAACTTGATGCTGTTGCCCCATTTAGTGACCATGTCCTTGATGTTATACCGTGATACGAAATATCAGACAATTCAATGGTCTCACCTACGCAGACAATACGTTTGGAAGCTGCAAATTTTGCCGCACACAAATAGTTCGTCAGCACATCAGTACCCGTAGCCGCCAAATTACTCGAAGACCAAAGATTATTTCTATTCGCAACACTGGAATTCAAACATGCATGCATTCGTTGTTTCTGTCCCTCTGTAAACATCCGAGCACAGTACGCATAATCCATATAATTTTGCACATTATCCAATGAGCCACACGAAATCCCTCCTGTGTTACACGTTTGCCAACCTATTGTATTCGGAGTATCCGAGACATCGTCATCGACATCACAATTCGCTCCTTGCGCAACTGGTTGATAATAATATTCCGGCACATTATTACCTCCCCAAATATGTTGCAAATTAAGGTAATGACCTATTTCATGCGTAAGGACTGTTCTTCTAAAAAATTCAGAGGTGCCAATAGTTCCAATATAACTGTGCTGCATCACGATTCCATCCCATTCCGGGATTGTATCTGCTGCGCTCGGCAACAATGCGTGTCCTGCCAACCCAGCTGCTTCCTTACAAACATAAATGTTCAAATATTTATCAGGAGGCCATTGAATCACATCTTTCACTTCATGATCGCCTGTGAACGTTGTTGACGACACATTTCTAGTAATTCCATTGGTGCAATTACCCATAGGATCTAATTGCGCTAAACGTATTTCTATTTCAGTATCTGCTGAAATTCCTTGAAACGCCCCTATTATTTCCGTAGTATCAGCGTTCCGTTTTCTGAGTTGGAGATTCACTTGTTTTACAGCATCTAAAATTTGCGCATCACTGATGTTTTCAGCCCCATAATTGTGAATTACGTGAAAAACGACAGGAATGATATATGGATCATTGGCTCTACTCGAAGGAACAAAATCATGTGTGAATGACTGTAACTCCTCATGTGCACGAATAATTCCTGAATTATACGAAGGATACTCCGAAAATAAACGATGATGCATTTCATCTGTACCACACGGAAGTGGGGAATCTCCCTGTGCCCGAACAGGTAATCCCAATGCTAGAAACGCATTCAATAACAGTATTTTTTTCACAGTGGAGGCGATTTGGAATAAATCTAACAAATTAATTTTTAATTAAACAACCGCTCATAAAAAAATGCGCAGGAACAATCCTACGCATTTTTCTATAAAATTTAATGTTGCCAATTAAGACATAACATTCATATCATCCAACACTTTCATAACCCCTCGAACGGCAACTGCGGATTCTTCCAACAAAGCCTTCTCTTCTGCATTCAAGTCTAGCTCAATAATTTTTTCAATTCCATTTTTCCCAAGAACGACTGGAACACCAAGATAAATATCTTTCATCCCATACTCACCTTGCAACCAAGCACAAACTGGGAAAATTCGTTTCTGATCACGCACAATCGCTTCAACCATTTGAGCAGCAGCAGCTCCTGGAGCATACCACGCTGATGTACCCAAAAGTTTTACAATCTCTCCACCACCGAATTTGGTTCTTTCGATGATATCGTTCAATTTATCTTCAGAAATCAATTCAGTTACAGGAATACCACCAACAGTCGTATAACGTGGAAGCGGAACCATAGTGTCTCCATGACCACCCATCAACACTGCCTGAATGTCTTTTGGCGACACATTTAATTCTAATGCCAAAAATGAGCGGTAACGCGCAGTATCTAATACCCCTGCCATACCAAACACTTTAGAGGAATCAACTTTAGCCGCTAAAAATGCACAGTAGGTCATAACGTCTAATGGATTAGACACAATAACGATTTTCGCGTTCGGTGAATATTTAACTACTTGTTCAGTAACGGACTTGACGATTCCCGCATTCGTAGCGATTAAGTCATCACGAGACATACCCGGTTTTCTAGGTAAACCTGAAGTAATAACTACCACATCTGAATCTGCAGTTTTAGAATAATCATTTGTAGAACCAACAGTTCTTGAATCGTAAAGATTAATAGGAGAGGTCTCCCAAATATCAAGTGCTTTACCTTCTGCAAATCCTTCTTTAATGTCCAACAAAACAATTTCATTGGCAATCTCGCGCTGCGCCAATACATCCGCGCAAGTAGCACCTACGTTTCCGGCACCTACAACTGTTACTTTCATGTGTAAACTTTTAAATTGACTTTTAATTTTCGGGTCGAATTTAAGCATTTTACAACGACTTATACTCCATTCACTTGAATATTTTTTCATTCTTCTCTTGAAAGCCCAGCATCTCAAAAAAGAACCTCATCTTTCCAATCATCCATTATTTTCGCGAACGACTCACTAAGAATTGAGTTGCTCCAAGTAGCCAGAGGAAATCCATGGAAAATCTTGTCTATCGAAAAGAATAAAACGGGTCATTTTCCGTCTAATTGAAAAAAAAAATAAAACTTTGGCAACCGTTCGAATTGAATAGCGTCTATAATCTGAAACAAAACGTGAATAACGATCGACTCAAAGAACTAATTAAAAAGTGTACTCGTGGGGAAAAGCCAGCGCAGGAGGAGCTTTTTAAGCTGTTTTTTGGGAAAATGATGGGTATCTGTATGCGATACACGAAAGACCAAGACAGAGCCCAAGAAGTTGTTCAAGAAGGTTTCATAAAGGTCTTTGATAAGCTGAGTGAATTTGATTTTAAAGGTTCCTTCGAAGGATGGGTGAGAAGAATCATGGTAAATGCTTCCATTGATGCCATTCGGAAAAGAAATCGCGGACCATTTTCTACTGATGAAGATTTTATTTTCGGCAGTGCAGATCCGCTGGAAGAAGAAACTGATTTCGACGATGAGTTAACAAAACTAAAAGCTGAACATGCTATGCGAGCGATTCAATCGCTCTCTCCAGCTTACAGAACAGTATTTAACTTATACGTGATAGAAAATTATTCCCACAAAGAAATAGCGGAAATACTTTCAATATCTGAAGGTACATCCAAATCAAATCTCGCAAAGGCAAAACAAAACCTTCGGGAAAAATTAAAAGAAGAGTTTAAGAAATTAGACGTATGAAAAAAGATAAGTTAGAACAGTTTTTTAGCGATAAGCTTGAAAATCTTGAAGCTCCTTACGATGCAAATGCATGGGTGAATGTATCTTCAAAGATAGGCAAAGGCTCAACCTCTTCTGGGTTATCAAGCGTTGCCAAAATTGGATTAATTTCAGCTGCAGCTGTCGTTGCAGGATTTGTTATCTACCTATTTATTTTTGAAGAAAGGACAATTACTCCCCAACCATTAACTTCAATTGTAGAAACTGCAGAGGTAAAAACTGTAGAGAGTTCTGTAAACGAAATAACGGAACAATCGAATGTGACTCTCTCTGAAAATGACGCAAACCCTGAATCAAACTGTACGTCATTTGAATTAAATGAGGAAAATGCTCAGGAAGTAAAATTAAATTCTACGACAATCGCTAATGAGACCTCTCATCCAGACAATGTGGAATCCGAGAGTTCTATCCCACATTCTAATCCTGTCATTACAAATGTAGTAAGTAATTCAAAAACCAACTTTATTGCCGGACACGTTAGTACGTTACTCTTATGTAAAGGTGAAAATGTTACCATTTCTAATATTGGTAAAGAGAAAGAAGTAGTCCGTTTCTCAGTGAATGGAAAGACGATTCAATTGACAACTGGAAAGAAAACTTCATTAACCATACATGAAGCAACTGAAATCCAATTTACGAATGATAAGAATGAATTAATTCGATCAGAAGTAATTCAGGTACTTGAGAATCCGCACCCGCACTTCGATGTTGATGCAAACATTTACGAAGAAGGCCTTCCAGTAGCGAAATTCACATCTTACGGCAATTACAAATCCATTTCATGGGATTTTGGTAATGACCAAACAGCTTCAAGTCCAGAAGCTACAGCTCATTACTTTGACAATGGCGTCTTCCCAGTGACATTAACAGTAATTGACGCCAATGGGTGTATTGGAACCGAAACTAAAAATGTTGAAATCTCAGACAAATACAATCTTCTAGCTACCAATTCTATTCGCCTGAATGATCCGAATCTTGAGACGCGAACATTTATGCCATTTTGTTTGAAGGAACGTGAAACGAAATTCAACCTTACTATCATTGACCCGAAAGACAATTCAGTCGTATTCTCATCAAATGACACTTCCAAAGCTTGGGACGGAACAGATCAACGCACAGGAAGATTGCTTCCATCATACAAGACTTTTATCTGGCAAGTGCAATTAGAAACGCCGATGCAAGGAGAGAGAGGAATTTACAATGGTACAGTAACTATTGTCGAGTAACTTTAATCAGCATTCAACATAAAGACCTTGTTCACATGAACAGTGTCTTTTGTATGTTTAATAAAAAAGTGAAAATTCTCTCAGATTACACGAGTATTCTTGTAACTTTGCGCCCCGTAGTTACAAATTTTATATATGTCAAATTCCACTAAGTACGTTTTTGTAACCGGGGGTGTCGCTTCATCACTTGGAAAAGGTATTATCTCTGCTTCTTTAGCTAAGTTATTGCAAGCTAGAGGATATTCTACCACCATTCAAAAATTAGATCCGTATATCAATATTGATCCGGGAACACTGAATCCATATGAGCACGGAGAATGTTATGTAACGGATGATGGAGCGGAAACAGATCTAGATCTAGGACACTATGAGCGATTCTTGAATGTTCGTACTTCTCAAGCGAATAACATTACCACTGGACGAATTTATCAATAATTTCATTTCCCCCATAAGGTTAAAGATAAAATTCATTAGGATCAATAACTTCACTAACTTATACAGTTTTTTTTTCATTCATTTATTTTATCTAATGATAAAATTTTTTAATAATTAGTATATATTTATAT
>JALQTG010000084.1 GCA_023264075.1 Crocinitomicaceae bacterium | reverse complement strand
ACCATCAACCCCGCCTGTGGGATTGCCAGTGGAAATTGTTGTTGGCCTCCAAGTCCTGGAGGTTGGCAATGAATAACTTACTAGAGGTGTCATGACTATTGCCGATGATCAGAAAGTCCTTTACGGCTTGCCCACATAATTTAAATTGCCCTCTATTTTCAAAAAAGGCCAGTATGCGTTTGCCATGTTGGAATTCTTCATACCCTTTAAAAGAAAACATATTGGTGGCTAGAATGCGCTCTTTGATCAATTCCATGTCGCGATTAAATACCGGATAATACTGATTCGATCGAATGCTGAGAAGCTTACCATTGTCTGAACGAACGAGCGCTTGCTTTCCATTTCCATCAATACCTCTTACGATTACGGGCTTAATGTCAAGCTCCCAGCTGAGTTGTTGTTGCATGTTGTGTTTCATATTGCTATTTTTTTTGGTTTCAAGTACAAATAAAAATAAACAAACCGCATCGGTAATACGGAGTTAAAATATTTTTATATATTTGTTTTATGCCAATTAACAAAAAAGCTTATCGAAGGTATAAGGTAATTGATGCGTGTTTACGCAACAAGATGCGGCCTTTCCCTACAATACAGGATCTTATCGATGCCATGGAAGAGAAATTGGATGTCAATACCACTGTTGACACGATTCAGAAAGACATCGCAGCCATGAAGCTACCCTCACCCGATGGATTTGATGCTCCCATTAAATTTAATCGTAGCAAAATGGGCTATGAATACACTGATCCGGACTTCGCCATTTCTGGAGTTTCCCTGAATTCGATTGACATCGATGCGATAAAAGAAGCTATCGATATCATTAACTCAATCGGTGGATCGCGCGTTAGTGAGAAATTTAGCCATGCGGTTGAAAAAATGCTTTCTAGTGTCCGAGAAGATTTATCACCTCAAGCAAGAGACCGAAAAATCATTCAGACAGACGCCATAACTGACGCCAGAGGATTTGAACATTTCGACCTTTTCTTTTCAGCGTGCAGGGAGCGTATTCCTGTGAACTTTGTTCATTATTCCTACAGCAAAAGAAAGTTTAAAACGATCACCCTGCACCCGGTGGTTTTAAAGGAATTTGAAAACCGATGGTACGTGATTGGTCATTCTGAAACCCACGACCAACTGCGCACATTTGGCTTCGATCGCATCTATGGTCCGGAAATCCTACGCAAAACCTTTATTGAAACCCCTGCTCATGTGAGCGAGAGTTATTTGAACGATGTGTATGGCGTATTTCCACTACGAGATGGTGAACGAGAGCAAATCATCATTCACACCAGTCCTTTGATCACCAACTATTTCAGAGCACAAAAAATTCACCCATCACAACACATACAGATCAACAAATACGGGGATGCATTAATTTCCTTTGAACTTATTCCGTCTATGGAACTTGCGCGCCTATTCATATCCTACGGAAACCAACTTAAAGTAAAAGCACCCGAACGATTAGTTAAATTTATAGAATCGTACCGCTCATGAAGAATAGAAACAAAACATTACTCCTACCATTGAATATTGTTCGTACCCCGAACTCAAATCTCGTTCTACTGAGGGCCGTATTGAATAAAGAGTTCACACGGATAGATTTTGGGTACATCGCCATAGATTATTATGTGCGCGGTGGTTGGATACGCATTTCATCGGAAACGTACCTCAGGGTAAAAGGGGAACAGATTAAATACGTGCTAACGCATGCCGAAAATATTCCAATCGCTCCGGAAGTTCATCATTTTGAATCTACAAAAGATTGGCAGTACTTCTCATTGTTCTTCCCTCCAATACCTCAACATGACTGCGTTATAGACATAATCGAAGAGGAAAATCCAGACGACAACGATTTCAATTACTACGGCATTCAACTCGATATGAGTGCTGCGGAGGAAGTAATTCAACACTAATTTTTAACTCCGTATTTTGAATGCGGTTTGATGAATTTACTTTGTCTCTAAGTAGTGGTTATGTTCAATCATCGAATCGCACAATAACCAAAACAACCATTAAATATAATTAAAAAAGTAGACAATGAATTTTAGAGAACGACTAGAAGAGTTAGACGATCAAACAATCGTAGCACTTGGAAATCATGAATTAATTGATTTCATCCGTATTGATATATTATTAGAGCAAACCTGGGACTATTACAGTTACCTTATTAATCTATTCGATGAGGAATGGGACGGTGACGACAGTGATGAAACAGAACTAATTCAACTCTACCCTACATTACGATCTCGCTTCGAAAAATTCAGCGAAGATAGATTGTATGAAGTGTTTGAACTTTATGCTAATCGCGAATTGGTTCTCCGAGAACTCATGTACTTAGACAAAGAAGCCAGACAAAATTTATTGGATAGTCTTTAATTTTTAATCATTCAAATTATACCTTATGCTATTTACTTCGCCCAATCACAAAGCCAATACACTTTCTGTTATTATCAAAGGAAATTTCACTGACTCTAAGGATAGTTTTTATCGCTTTTCAGGTGACGACATTACTCATATTACGTTTGTTAAAGATTCCCACGGAACTATCTACGAAGAAGCCCGGTCGCTCATTTTCCTTGAGGGAATAGATGAGTTTTTCCCCGCTGATCAACCTGATGTCATCTACAAATCTCGCTGTCTAAGCGTGAGTAGTTACCGTCGGTTCTTGAACAAACAACCAAAATTTAAAGAACATGCCTTGTTTCTCAAAAAATATGGCTATCAAATGATTACGGAACCCAATTGGAGTCAGTATGACATGGATCCGTTTTGAATGAACTATTAGAATAAAATAAACCTTTTTAGATCCGCCAAAAATCCTGTAGAAATATTTTTTATTTGCAAAAAATAGGTAATTTTAATGGTATGGCCTGGAATTTTAATTTAAAAAAAGAATGTGAGAAGTGTGGCAAAGACAGAATGTTTGTTAGAGAACATAGGGAGTTTCCGACCATTAATTTCAGGCTCCCCAATAGCTATAATCATTTACAAGATGAAAAGAACAAAGATTTAGTTGAATTGTCGTATGAAGAATTTCGGAGACTGCGTGATCCAGAAATGAAAAATAGGTTCATTAGAACC
>JALQTG010000218.1 GCA_023264075.1 Crocinitomicaceae bacterium | reverse complement strand
GGAGGTTACCTAATCTGTTTGGTGAACTTGGGATAATGTTTCTGTATGATTATCTCTTGAAGGGTCGTAATTCATAGCTACTTTTAACTAATTTCGCTGAGGAGATGGAAAAATATAACGAAGAAATTATCCGGCTGTATGAAGCAGCTAACGCCTTTGGCGATCTACTGGATATGCAGCTGACACTGGTGGATCAAGGAGTGGTGACTTATTCAATGGAGGTGAAGCCGTATCATTTAGCGACTCCTTTCGCTGCGCATGGAGGGGCCCTTGCTGCTCTTGTTGATGGGGCTTTAGGTGTTGCGGCATTAAGTAAAGTATCCATCAATAAGAAAGTGGTGAGCACTGTAGAGTTGAAGATGAACTTTTTACGACCTGCTGTATTAGGGGATGTGTTGCTTGCTAAGGGAAATGTGGTGTCGGCAGGCAATCGTTTGCTCTATGTAGAGTGTGAAGTAATGAATCAGATAGGAGATTTGATCGCAAAGGCAAGCGGAACTTTTAACGCGTACCCTGCCGAAAAAGCATTTGGGCGACCTTTTTAACCTTCAGAAAAGGATTTTACAGTTATCTAGTTCAATTGATGCCAAATATTTAATTGTAAATTGTCGCTTATTAACAAATAAACTGAGTGCCGAACGCCATATTTATTGGAATCCAGCTATATTTGCGCCGAGGTGAAAAAAAGTGAAAAATAATTGAAGTCCTCTTTGTCAATTAAAAAAAAATAACTTTCTTTGCACCCGCTTTTGTAAATAGCAAATATTAGAATTATGTCACGAGTATGTCAATTAACGGGTAAGAAAGTAATGGTTGGGAACAATGTTTCTCACTCCAAAAGAAGAACTAAGCGTAAGTTCTACCCGAACTTAGTTAAAAAGAAATTTTACTTACCAGAAGAGGATAAGTACATCACTTTGCGAATCAGTACATCCGCTTTGCGTACCGTGAATAAAAACGGAATCCAAGCGTGTATTAAGAAAGCGAAAGAAAAAGGATATTTAAAATAACAGCCTTGGGCTAAAAGATCGAAGAGATGGCTAAGAAAGGAAAAGGAAATAGAGTTCAAGTTATATTAGAGTGTACAGAGCATAAAGATTCAGGTATGCCTGGAACTTCTCGTTACATTTCAACGAAAAATAGAAAGAACACTCCAGACCGATTGGAGATTAAGAAGTTCAATCCAATTTTGAAAAAGTACACTGTACACAAAGAAATTAAATAGTTAAGACATGGCTAAGAAAACGGTAGCATCCCTTCAGAAAGGTGGAGGAAAAGAACATACGAAAGTGATTAAAATGGTGAAGACTGAAAAAGGGTCTTACTCATTTAAAGAAGAAATCGTTCACAACGATAAAGTGAAAGAGTGGTTTGATAAAAACTAATTCTGGTCTATTTCGTGGACAATAATAGTGAGCTTCTTACTTCGGTAAGGAGCTCTTTCTAATTTATAATTATGGCATTTTTTGGACTGTTTTCTAAAGAGAAGAAGGAATCTCTCGATAAGGGTTTAGAGAAAACAAAAGAGTCGTTTCTCTCAAAATTAACACGCACATTTGTCGGTAAATCGAAAGTTGATGCAGACGTTTTGGATGAACTTGAGGAGATTTTGATTTCTTCTGATGTAGGGGTTCAAACTACGGTTAAAATTATAGAGCGCATTGAAAAACGAGCTGCCGCTGATAAATACGTAGGAGCTTCCGAGCTTCAAACGATGCTGCGCGAAGAAATTGCTGCACTCCTGGAGGAAAACAATACGAGTGACGCCATGTATGAGATTCCAAAACATGCTGCCGGAAATCCTCATGTAATTATGGTTGTGGGTGTTAATGGTGTTGGAAAGACGACTACAATCGGAAAACTTTCTCATCAGTTCAAAGAGATGGGTAAGTCTGTTATTCTTGGTGCTGCAGATACTTTTAGAGCGGCTGCTGTTGACCAATTAATCATTTGGTCCGAGCGCGTAGGTGTGCCCATTGTTCAACAAGGGATGAATGCAGATCCTGCATCGGTTGCCTTTGATACATTGCAAGCTGCCAAGGCTAAGGGAGCTGATATAGCCATTATTGATACAGCAGGACGTCTTCATAACAAAGTCAACTTAATGAATGAGTTGAGCAAAATTAAGCGAGTGATGGAAAAAGTAGTTCCTGGCGCTCCACATGAAGTTTTACTTGTATTGGACGGTTCTACAGGCCAAAATGCTTTTGAACAAGCCAAACAGTTTGCGCTTGCTACCGAAATAAATGCCCTTGCTATTACGAAATTAGATGGGACAGCCAAAGGAGGTGTGGTTATCGGTATTTCGGATCAAATGAAAATTCCGGTGAAATACATCGGTGTAGGTGAGAAGATGACGGATTTGCAGCCGTTCAATAAAAAGGCTTTTGTCGATTCGCTTTTTGGTGAGTAATCTCAAGGTATTCAATGGATAGCAGTACTTTTTGGTTCAAATAGCGCGAGTAATGTAACATTTGTGACATACTATCTAGGGTGATTTTTACTACTTTGCATCAAATCTGTTACTATGAAAATAATCGTACTTGCTGCATTATCAATTTCATTCCTTTTTAGCGCATTTAGCCAGAATCCTGTATATATTCCACCGACGCAATCTGGAACAAGTTTCAATCTAGATCTTCAAACTGGGCAGACACAATTTCTTCCAGGAGATATGACGAATACAATGGGGGCAAATGGTAGTTTATTAGGACCAACGTTGATTCTTCAGAAAAACGATAACATCCAAATCGATGTAACGAATAATTTGGGGGAACCTACCACGTTGCATTGGCATGGACTGCATGTCGCTCCAGAAAATGATGGAGGACCTCATACGGTGATCAATGCCGGTGATACTTGGAGTCCTTCTTTTGAAGTATTGGACTGGGCGGCTACGTATTGGTATCATCCTCATTTGCACCACAAAACAAACGAACATGTTCAAAAGGGAATTGCTGGTTTTATTTTAGTAAAGGACCCGGTGGAAGCAGCTTTAGATTTACCAAGAACGTATGGCGTAGACGATTTTCCGTTGGCCATCCAGACAAAAGCGTTCGATGCCAACAATCAAATTATTATAGAATCTGCTCTAGATGTTAACCTCATGGTTAACGGCACATTAGATCCATATTTGGATGTTCCTGCACAAGTTGTCCGGTTGCGCTTGTTGAATGGTTCTTCAGAACGCTCTTATTTGTTCGGTTTGTCCAATGGGGTGAGCATCCATCAAATAGCATCAGACGGTGGCTTGTTGGCTCAGACGAATACAACGAATCGTTTGTGGTTATCTCCTGGTGAACGAGCGGAAGTATTGGTTGACCTTACAGGAATGGATGGTCAATCTGTAGATTTGATGAGTTATGGATCTGAATTACCGAGTGGAAATTATGGTGCTGCGCAACCAGGTATGGGGGCTGGTCAAACTATTCCAGATTATACTTTAAACCCATTGAATGGAAATGACTTCGTAGTACTTTCATTAAATGTGCAAGCGTCGACTGCAAATCCTGTGACAACGATTCCCACAACGCTAGTGAATCATACGATTTGGAATGAAGCCGACGCCAATACTACACGTAACTTAACATTTTCTCCTGTAGTTATGGGCCCAACTGCCATTCAAGGACCATTCTTGATTGATGGCCAGGCATTTGATATGATGGTTATTAATCAATTTGTACCTTTTGAGAATGTGGAGATTTGGACACTCACCAATAATTCGCCAATTTCACATCCCTTCCATATTCATGATGTTCAATTTTATGTCTTGGATATTAATGGGGTTCCACCTCCTCCACATCAGAGTGGTCGGAAAGATGTTATTTTAGTACCATCAGGACAAGGTGTAGTGCGTTTTATTACTCAGTTTGATGATTTTTACAATGATACACTTCCATACATGTATCACTGTCATATGCTTACTCATGAAGATGATGGTATGATGGGACAATTTGTTGTGAATGCTCCGGCGGGAGTGGGATTGGAAGTTGCAGGAGAAATAGGCGAGTTCATGTCGGTATACCCAAACCCTGTTGAAAATTATGTAATGGTAAAAGTTGAAGGCGATTTTACTCGCGTTCATGTGGTTGATGTAAGTGGAAGAGTTGTGTTATGTTCTCAACTTGAGCAATTCGGTGATACGAAGTTAGATTTAACTGGATTGAATCAAGGAATGTATTTTATCACAGTTCCGGAGCTTGATGGTGCGGTAAAATTCGTAGTGAGCTCGTCGCATTAATCGGATATAGTTATAGTTTTTAGCGCTACTTCTTTCTGGGGTAGCGCTTTTTTTGTTTCCAAGATTATTTCGGCGATAATTTATGATTAACGAGCGGCTGCCTTTGATTTAGTTCTATATTTGTAGGACGAACGAAGGTTCTAAATGAAATTTTATGAAGAAAACAATAACATTACTTGCAGCAGGGTTGATTTTACTAGCTTGTGGAGAAAAGGAGCGTGATTTTGATGAGAATGGAATGCCATATCCAGATGTCGTATTGACTACATTTGAAGAGCGTTTGTCTTATGGTTTAGGGGCAGATATGGGAAGTAATTCTCAAAATATGCCGGAAGAGATGTTCATGTTGTTTGACAAAGGTGAGATTGAAGCAGGATTTGTTTCTGGAATGAAAGGTGAAGATGGGGATCGTCCTGAATGTGATGATATCCTCCAATCGGCCTTCAGTTCGCCTGAAGGTATTGATACAACAGCGAACGATATGATGGCTGTGTCAAATTGTTACGGGTTTATTTTGGGGAATATGACGCGCAAATCATTGGAATCGAAAGATGCACTAGAAATGGTGGACATTGAATTAGCGAAAAAAGGATTTGCCCATGCTTTGTGCGCAATCGATACATTGATTGCTTTTGATGAGCGCGCACAGATGATTGCAGACTTCAACAATGATATGAACAAGAAGAAGGGTGAAAAAATGATGGAGAACGCTAGGTCTCTTCCGAATGCAGTCATTGGGAACTCAGGATATGTTTTGATTGAGGAGATTCCAGGGACAGGAGCGGCAATTGACCCAACTATGGAATACAAAATGATCTATACCATGATGAATGCCAATGGTGACACATTGATGTCTACCGTGAGCGATCCAATGGCAGATGCAGAATCTAATTCATTGGAAATTGCAGGTGCAGATATTGTCGAAGGTTGGAAGTTGGCGACAGAACATATGAAAGTAGGAGGTAAATACTCAGTGTACCTTCCTTATGAATTAGCGTATGGAGAGAAGGGGTTGCCAAGTCCTCGTGGAGACGGATACTACATCAATCCGTATACGGGATTAATTATTTCTTCTCAAATCCTAGCTCAGCAAGAGCGCAATTCATTTGCGATAGAGCGCGGTGAGAAAGTCATTGAAATAGCAAAACAAAAGCCGAATACGAAAGTAGGTGCTTCTGGATATGTATTAGAAACATTAGAAGAAGGAACTGGGCCTAAAGTAAAGCCTGGAAGTGATGTGCAAGCGCATTATATTTTAATGGATTCTCGAGGTGAAGTAATTGAAAACAGCTACATGGGCGCAATGCAAGGTCGTCCTGCTCCAATTTTCTCTTTAAATGGAATGATTAAAGGGTGGCAAGAAGGTGTTCCGGAGATGAAGAAAGGTGGACGTTACCGTTTGTACGTACCTTACAATTTGGCCTACGGAGAGACTGGGAACCAGGGGATTCCTCCCTATGAAACGTTGACATTTGAGATGGAGATTCTCAATTTCGGCGAAGCAGGATCGTTGCAACAAGCGAATCCTATGATGGGCGGAATGTAATCAATCGATTGCGTGCTTTTCAATAGTGAACTTTCTGTTTTGGAGCATGTCCGTTACACGGATGCTCAAGACGGTAGGGTGTTTGATTTTTATGTCAAACGCGACGATTTAATTGATCCATTAGTTTCAGGTAATAAATGGCGTAAACTTAAATACAACATTGAGCAAGCGCGTCATAAGTCAAGTGAAGGTATTTTAACTTTTGGAGGGGCACATTCCAATCATTTAGTAGCTACTGCCAAAGCATGCCATGTGGCGGGGTTGAAATCGGTTGGGTTTGTGCGCGGTGAAGAACTTACCCCTACAAGTAATAGCACGTTAAAGGACTGCGCAGAATTGGGTATGGAACTTGTCTTTATCAGTAGAGAAGAATACAGGAATAAAGAGGACTG
>JALQTG010000321.1 GCA_023264075.1 Crocinitomicaceae bacterium | reverse complement strand
GTTACTCCCTCGTGCTCTAAAGACGAATTAATTTCTCCAGTTCCAATGCCTTCCGGCGTTTCCGTTGATTTGACTGCAGTGCCTTATGCCACACTTTCTGAATACCGTTTTTTTGATGGAGAATTGAAAGATCAATATCCTGCCTCAGGGGTTATCCCTTATGCGCCAGCGTCTTCATTGTTTACTGACTACGCGTTAAAAAAACGATTTCTTTGGATGCCAGCTGGAGCTAAAGCGACTTATGTTGCAGACAGTGAGTTGCTCGAATTCCCTGTTGGAACTGCTTTGATAAAGAGTTTTTATTACGAAAACATGTTACCTGATGGTGCAACTCGTATACTCGAAACACGCGTGATGATCAAAAAGTCCGATGGATGGATATTCGCTGAATACGTATGGAACGAAGATCAATCGGAAGCTTATTTGGAAATGGACGGAAGCTATCAGCAAATTGCTTGGCTTCAAAATGGTATTCAAAAATCTACCAATTATCGCATCCCGTCGGATGTCGAATGCCTTATTTGCCATAAGAGCAATAGCATTCCAATTCCAATAGGCCTAAAGCCTCAAAACTTGAATGTAGACTATGACTATGCTGATGGGAGTATGAACCAACTTCAAAAACTGATTCAAGTGGGTTACCTGGAAAACACACTGCCTGCAACAATTGTTAGTACGGTAGATTATTCCGATCCCACACAGTCACTTGATTTGCGCATTCGTTCTTACCTCGACATGAACTGTGCACATTGTCATCGTCTAGATTCACATTGTGATTATCGACCGATTCGTCTAGCATTTTCCGAAACAGACGACCCTGAAAACATGGGCTTGTGTGTTGAGCCAGACGAATTTATCAATACTGCATTGACGAATATCATCACACCAAGTAATATCAACCGATCAGTTATGCACTTCCGATTGAATTCAACGGATGAAAATACCCGAATGCCATTGCTCGGAAGAACTTTGGTTCATGAAGAAGGGGTGCAACTACTTGAAGATTGGATCAACTCAAAAACAGATTGTGACTAAATATTATTCTATGAACAAATTGTACACTTTATTATTTGCAAGTATTTCCTTTAGTGGGTTCGCTCAAAACACCTGTGCTAATGCATTGCCGATTACGGCAGGATTACATACCATTACAGTGGTTGACGGAGCAGAAGTTCCAGCACTTATTTGTGCTGCGAATGGTACAGGCGCCACAGCTGGCGAGTGGTATACTTATACCCCAACGGCTGATTATACCTTAACTGTAACCACAGATTTACCTGTCAACACAGGAAGAGATACACGTTTCCACGTATACACGGGGTTCTGCGGAGCATTTACATGTCATGCCGGGGATGATGATGCAGGAAGCGGATTCCTTTCTGTTGCCTCTTTCCAAGTGGAGCAAGGGATGACCTATTACATTGCCTTTGACAATCGTTGGGACAGCAATGGATTTGATTTTGAATTAACAGAGACGCCGCCGGTAACACCTCCAGTTCCAAGCCTAACATTCACGCCGGAATTAATTCCTACTATGGGTGGTTCTTATAAGTTAGCGGTAGCAGATATGAATGGTGATTTTTTAGATGATATCGTAACCGTATCCGAAGGTGAAATTCAAATTCATTACCAAGAAGCCACGGGTGGTTTTACCCCAGTAACAATTGCCACTGATCTTGCGGATTTCCTTCCTACATGGAGTATTGCGATTGCGGATTATGATAAAAATGGATTTAGTGATATTTTGTATGGTGGAGGAAGCGGTGTAACCTTTATGCGTGCAAATGGAACGGGCACAGCTTTCGAGGAGATTTCTGGTGCTGAGTACGTGTTTTCTCAACGTAGTAACTTTGTTGACATCAATAATGACGGGCATTTAGATGCTTTTGTTTGTCATGATGTGCAACCGAATGTTTTTTACATCAACGATGGGTTTGGTAATTTATCCCACAACCAAGGAGGTATGGGTGACCATCCAAATGGAGGAAATTACGGTTCGATTTGGGTTGATTATGACAATGATGGTGATCCTGATTTGTTTATTGCCAAATGCCGTGGTGGTCAAACCACAGCAAAGATTAATGAGTTGCATAGAAATGATGGAAACGGGGTGTTTACAGATGTTTCAGTAAGTTCAAATATGGCCGATTCCGTTCAAACTTGGTCTTCTGCTTGGAATGATTACGACAATGATGGATTCATGGATGCACTGGTAGGCGCAAGCTCAACAGCGGATGGAACCCATAAGTTTATGCGCAATCTCGGTGATGGAACTTTCGAGGACATTACAACTGGATCGGGCTGGGATTTAAATGAAAGCTTAAACATTGAACATATTTCATTTGATTTTGATAACGATGGATATGCAGATGTTATGGGAGGAGGAAACAAAATCATGTTCAATAATGGAGATTTGACGTTCAGCCCTACGGTATACGCTTTTGGTGTTGGTGCAGTAGGGGATTTAAATGATGATGGTTTTCTAGATGTCCAGTCTGGAAGCACAATTTACTATAATGATGGGAATGATAATAACTGGATTAAAGTGAATCTTCAAGGAATTCAAAGTAACAGTCAAGGTATTGGCGCACGCGTTGAGCTTTATGGGTCTTGGGGAAAACAAATTCGAGATGTTCAATCCGGAATTGGTTTCCGTCATATGTCTACGATGAATGTTCATTTTGGAATTGGTGAAGCAACAGAAATCGACTCTGTATTGGTGAAATGGCCTTCAGGAATAATTGATGTTATTCAAACACCTGCCATTAATGAATCTATCATCATGGTGGAAGGAACCAACCAGTTGAGTTTGTTAGAAGAAGAAGGAAAGTCGGTGATCTTATTTCCAAATCCAACAACTGAAGTGTTGTACGCAGAAAATTTGGATGTGTTGAATGTGAAGCGCATATACGTTGTATCTCAATTGGGTCAAATCGTTATGGAAGGAGCTACGAATACCACTGAATTTGATGTGGCGCACCTTGAAGAAGGATTGTACTTCTTTATCGTAGAAACAACAAACGGACAGAAATACGGGCAGTCATTTGTTAAGAAATAAGCGAAGGAATTTAGTTTTTCAAGGCGTTAAGACGTGCTTTGATTGCTTCTAATTTTTCAATCACAACAAGCTGATTCGAGGAGACTTGGAAAGTATTTGTTGTACTCTCCTCAGCAGGAACTTTATACCCTCTCAACGCTTTGCGCGCTCCTTCAAGCGTATGTCCTTTGATTTTAACCAAGTGATATATTTTGTTCAGCGTGGCGATATCTTTTTGAGAATAGAGTCGTGTTCCATTCTTCTTGGTTTTCGGGTCGATTTGTTTGAAT
>JALQTG010000277.1 GCA_023264075.1 Crocinitomicaceae bacterium | reverse complement strand
CTATTGTTGTTATGTCTATTGAAAACCCAGGACAACTTATTGCAGCGCGAAAAAGCAGTCCCTTGGTAATAGGTATTGGTAAAAGCGGAGATTTTTATTTAGCATCGGATGCTACTCCAATCGTTGAGTATACGAATGAAGTTGTCTATTTAGATGACGAAGAAATAGCCATTGTCGAACGCAATAAGGGGTTGCGTTTATACAACATACAAAACCAAGAGAAAACGCCTTATATTCAAGAATTAGAGCTTCAGCTAGAGGCACTTGAAAAAGGAGGTTATGAGCATTTTATGTTGAAAGAAATTCATGAGCAGCCACGATCTATTCGTGATTGTTTCCGTGGAAGACTAAATGTTGACAAAGGATGGGTTGGACTAGGTGGAATTAAAGATTATGAACAGAAACTGGCCAACGCGAACAGAATCATCATGGTAGCTTGTGGTACATCCTGGCACGCTGCTTTGGTAGGAGAGTACTTAATCGAAGATTTGACGAGAATCCCAGTTGAAGTTGAATACGCATCGGAGTTTAGATATAGAAACCCGATCATTTCGGAAAATGATATTGTTATTGCGATTTCGCAGTCTGGAGAGACAGCTGATACTTTGGCTGCATTAGAATTGGCAAAATCGAAAGGAGCTACTATTTTAGGAATTTGTAATGTTGTAGGGTCGTCCATAAGCCGTATTACAGATGCTGGTTCATACACGCATGCTGGTCCAGAAATCGGTGTAGCCTCTACAAAAGCATTTACAGCGCAAGTTACTGTTCTTACACTAATGGCGTTGGCAATTGGTCATAGAAAGGGCACAATTAGCGAATCGAAGTTTAGAAGGATTATTTCTGAGTTGGAGCTTATTCCTGACAAGGTAGCAGAGGTCCTTCTTGAAAATGACCATATTGAACACATATCTTCAATATACAAGGATGCAGCAAATGCCCTTTATTTAGGTCGCGGAAATTCATTTCCTGTCGCATTGGAAGGAGCACTCAAATTAAAAGAGATTTCATACATTCATGCTGAAGGGTATCCTGCTGCAGAAATGAAGCATGGGCCAATAGCATTGATTGATGAAGAAATGCCAGTTTACGTGATAGCTACCAAAGGAACTTCCTATGAAAAGGTTGTCAGCAATATTCAAGAAGTGAAAGCACGTAAAGGAAAAATCATTGCTATTGTTACAAAGGGAGATGCCCAAGTTAAAGGGATGGCAGATCATGTGATCGAAATTCCAGAAACTGATGAGCATTTAGTTCCGCTATTAGCGACAATCCCGTTTCAATTACTATCCTATCATGTAGCCGTTATGCGTGGTTGTAATGTCGATCAGCCAAGGAATTTAGCGAAAAGCGTTACGGTAGAATAACCATGAAAACTATGAAATATTTATTTAGTAATTATGGGATAGAGATTGTTGTTGGAATGATAATTTCCGTCCTATCCTTTCTTCTATCAAGAGTTATATATTTTGGCATCATTAATAAGAACCGAAAAGATTCTTGATATATTTACAGATATTTTTTGGTCAAACTGATCCAGCGTTTAAAAAGTAAAAAATATAATAAACCAACCTTTTGGAATTTTCTGACGTCTATTGAATGTATTGATTGACGGAGGGGTTCAACAATCAAACAAAAATGGCTTCTTGCAGGAGGCCATTCAGCTGAACAATGATTTCTACCTCAACTATGAGGATCAACATTCAAACATTTTTTCAGTCGAATAAGGATGAGTCGTAAATACGGCTCATCTTTTTTTGTTCCAATTATGATAGGGCTTCTTTTAAGAATTACATTAAATTTGTTTTAAAATAGTGTTATGAGAATATCTTTACTTTTTTTAGCCACGCTATTTGTGGGGGGACTGGGAGCCCAACAACAGTTAGAGAATGGCAATTTTGAAGTGTGGCAAAATGTAGGTGCAGCAACAGAAGAACCAGAGAATTGGAGTTCCTTGAAGACAGCTGATGCTTTGGCAGGAACCGCTCCTCAAGTACTTTCTCAAGATGCTGGAAGAAACGGTGGATTTGCAGCTCGTTTGGAGGTGAAATCAGTTTTTGGAATAGCAGCTAATGGACTTATGACCAATGGGCGTGTTCATGCTGATTTTAATCCTGAAAACGGATATGTTTTTACGGATGCCAATGATCCTCAATGGCATACTACGTTCACTGACAGACCTGATAGTATTGTGGGCTGGTATAAGTATGCTCCACAAAACGGTGATAAAGGTAAAGTTGAAATTATTCTTCATACTGGCCAAGCTCGCTTGCCATTCGATGGATTTCAGGCAAATATTTTAGGGCGCGCAAAAGTAGAGTTTACGCAAGCTCAAGCGGACTGGGTACGTTTTTCCTCCCCATTTGTATACTGGACTGCTGGGACGCCTGCTTATATATTAACAACGGTTGCGGCTGGTGATAGTACGATATCCAAAAATGGAACCGTGCTTTGGGTAGATGATTTTGAGTTAGTATACAACGAACCGACTACTGGGATAGCCGAATCTGTTACTAACCCGATTGCTATTAATGCATCCAACGGTTATTTGTTGTTTGATACAGAGGTAATCGCTCCATACAATGTGTATGCTGCATCAGGTGAATTAATTCAGTCAGGGACCACATCCCAAAAAGTGCCGTTTGCTCACCAATCTGGAATTTACTTTATTGAAGTGCGCCTAAAGGATGAGGTGATTAGAAGGAAATTATACATCCATTAAACGACAGGTTTGTTGAGAGTCGTTCTATTTTTACTCTTCTTTTCCACAATTTGCCTGTCATGGGCTCAGGAGGGAACACTTTTCGGTCGTGTTACGGATGAAAAGGGAGATCCCTTAATTGGCGCTACTATCATTTATAAAGGGGATGTTACGCGAGGAGCCACAGCTGATTTTGATGGAAATTACTCGTTAAAGTTGCCTGTTGGGACTAAACGTCTTCTATGTCGTTTTACGAACAAAGTAACGGATACCTTGAGCGTGGAAATAAGCGAAAATTCCCATGTTGAAAGAAATATTGTACTTATAGATTTTTCGGATGTTACAGAGTTGGAAGGTGTAGATATTCGCATCGGCAAGTTTGATAAACGACCAGAAGATATTACGGTGTCCGTTGAAATAATAAAGCCTGAAATTATTGAGAATAAAAATACCAGAAGTGTTGAGACAATTTTGGATCAGACTCCTGGATTAAACATATTAGATGGAGAACCTCAAATTAGAGGAGGAAGCGGGTTTACATTTGGCGTAGGAAGTAAAGTTGCGGTTATTGTCGATGATATGCCAATGCTATCTGGCGATGCAGGTCGACCAGAATGGGGGTTTATTCCTGTGGAGAATATTAAGCAAATTGAGGTCGTTAAAGGAGCAGGATCTGTTTTATCTGGAAGTTCAGCCTTGTCCGGGGCAATTCATATTCGTACGAAATACCCAACCGCAGAACCCTTAACTAAAGTAAATGTGTATTCTGGATTCTATAGTGCTCCGGCTGAGGATCAAGTCTGGTGGACGGACGCCCCATTGATTGCAGGAACTAATTTTTTACACAGTAGAATTGTTGGACAGTGGGATGTTGTTGTAGGTGGAAATTTGAATTATGATCATGGCTATATTGGTCCACCGGTTCAAGATCCTTTTATCGAACAATCTTTTCCTGACACCGTGTCTAACTTCTCCAATCGACAAATGAGTTCAAGAAGAGCGCGAATAAATTTTAATTTGCGCAGGCGATCCGCTAAGAATCGAGGATTATCTTATGGCTTAAATGGTAATTTGATGAAGAATTATTCTCCATTAGTATTTGCTTGGCTTAATGATACATCCGGACTTTTTCAAGGCTATCCTGGTGCCACTTTTTTGCAAGAACAAACCCTGTATAACCTCGACCCGTTTATACACCTAAATTTAGAGTCGGGTTCAAAACACAAGTTGCGCGGTAGGTTGTTGTCCGCGAACAACCAAATTACAGGGAATCAGTCGAATCAGTCGTTAGTCTTGTTTGGAGATTACCAGTTTCAGCGATTGTATTCTTCCTTGGCCAACCTTGAATTTATTGGTGGTTTATCTGGCCAATATACTGATTCATATGCTGAGTTGTATGCAGGATCAGGTACGCCCGATAACACACTGCTTAATGTGTCTGGCTACGCGCAACTGGAAAAGAAATTTTATGAGATCTTAAATCTTTCCTTAGGGGGGCGAATTGAGTATTTTGCGTTAAACGATTCGATAACGGCGATTCAACCCATATTTAGGGCTGGAGGTAGTCTGAAGGTACATCAAGAGACATATCTCCGCATGTCTTTTGGTCAAGGGTATCGTTTTCCAACAATAACGGAACGTTTTATTCAAACGGGAATTGGAAATTTCGGGGTTTTTCCCAATCCCGAATTAAAACCAGAGCTATCTACCAATAGCGAAGTAGGAATTAAGCAAGGTTTGAAATTCGGTAAAGTATTTGGGTATTTGGACATAGCTGGATTTTGGCAGGAATATGAAAATACAATTGAATATTTATTCGGTTTTTGGGACTTGACCTCTCCTGTTGGTGCGGGATTCAAATTTTTGAATACGGGTAGATCTAGGGTGATTGGCATAGATATTTCGTTTTCAGGTCAGGCCAAAATCGATAAGAACAATACCATCAATTTTATTTCTGGATACAATTACATACTTCCCAAAACATTAAATCCTGATTTTATTTATGCTGTTGATAGTCATCCCGTGAATCCGAGAAGTTACAGTTACAATAGTTCTTCATTGAACCCAGAACGCCAAATCTTAAAGTATCGCTTTTTGCATAATGTGAAGGCGGATGTGGAATGGGTGTATAAAAAACGTTTTGCCCTTGGTTTTTCGGCAAAATACTTCAGTAAAATGGAAAATTTAGATGCGGTCATTGAAGAATTTGAAGAAAGTACTGCTGTAATTAATACCATTCAGAACATCCGGTACATGGATTACTTCAAAGCAAATCAGCAAGGGAATTGGATTTTAGATACTCGGGTGAGTTACGAGATTAATAAAAAGCACAAGGTGGCTTTGATTTCCTCTAATTTATTGAATAATATTTACTCATTGAGACCGCTAAAGATAGAGCAACTGCGAACAGTAATGCTTCAATATACCTTAAAACTTTAGTCGGAAGGACAATTTTCTTTAAGTTTTAGCATTTCTTCTCCAGACATCAGTTGGAATTCTTCACAAAGAGAGTCTCTGTGTGTAATTTACGCGTCTAAGCTATCTTTTCCCAATACGGAATATTCCCGGTGAAAGAAACTTTCTGACAATTGATTTACGGCATCACCGGCTTCAATACACGTGCATAAGGATTTATCTTTCCCACATGCTGTGAGGAGAGTGAAGGCACCCAAAATAATAAGGAAAAGTGTTTTCATATTACTTCGAAAGTACTTTTGGGATTCGGAAGTAATCCGTGTCTTTTTTCGGGGCGTTTAACAAAGCCTCTTCGTGAGATATTGTCGTCAAAGGAATATCCTCACGCAATACGTTGAGTTCAGTCGACATAAAAACGAGTGGTTCAACCCCTTCGGTATCAATTTCGGATAACTGACCCATAAATGAAATCATGTTCTCCATATCCTTTTTAATATTTGCCCGTTCTACACCATCAAAGGAGAGGCGCGATAAATGCGCAATGTGGTCTATTAGTTCGTCTGTAATTTCCATAGCTAGGAGCAAAATTAATATTTTTAATCGAATTCAATTTTAATATTTCAACAGAGTACTCAATTAGGTGTTTGGAAGTGTTGGTAAAACTGAATTAATAGCGGCATAGGTCATCTTATTTAATTCCTTTTCGTCGGTATTTTCTACATGCTCTTTAGAAATAAAGGGATGTACTACAACTTTAGCTAGACCTGGGTGTGCCCACCCAAGAAAGTCCTCTGGATCCGAAAAGAGATGATAATTGTTCTTAAAGGTTATGGGTAATATTCCAACTTTAGCAGATTTTGCCAATTTAAATGCGCCGTCTTTGAATTCCATTAAATACGGTGTTTTATACGGAATCCCTCCTTCAGGGAAAATCACAATACTCCATCCTTTACCAATTTCGTTTCTCGCTTGGATAAAGGATTTTGCAGCTTTGAGTCGGTCTCCTCGAAAAACAGGAATATTCAAATTTTTAAAGAAGGATTTGAGTAGGGGATAAGAAAGGATTTCACTTTTTCCCATGAATAAAAATTTATGCTTCGGCAGCGCACTATACAATAAAAAGATATCTAAATAGGAAGTGTGATTTGCACAGATAATGTGAGGTGCGTCGGGTTCACGAGACTTATCATCTATTTCCAACGCATAGAAACACAGAATGCGCACTAACCTCGACCATGCGATGTTAATTTTGAATGTGTGATGCTTCAACGATGTAGCATAAATAAAGAAAACAAGAAATGGATAAAACAGGAATAATGTAGTTATAAACACTACGCCTATGTAGAATTTCCAACAATACGATACTATTCCTATAATGAGTCGCATTTCGTTTGAGTGTTTAATAACAAAAGTAGTCTAAACATGGTTTGAGATACACAAAGAATAAAAAAATCCCTGTCTTTCAACAGGGATTAATCTTTTCTCATTTTTGCAAGCTGAGAGGTGTGATTTGATGAAACAATATGTCAGCGACTAATCCGCTAACTCTTTTATATAAACAGTTGAAAAGTCTAATTGTTGCATTTCATTGGTAACGAATTTTCGCACTTTCAAATTCACCATTGTGATGAAGTCATCTGTCAAGAGGGGCATTACAACCGCTTCGTCGATAATCATTTGATCACACTGTGCAAGTAAGTCCATACGTTTATTTAAATCAGTTTCCTCCATTGCCTTTTCGAAGAGCGCATCGAATTTTGGATTACTGTATTTAAATGGATTGATATTTACGTCAGTGGAACCAAGATGACCGCCGTAGAAAAGTTGCAGAAAATTTTCAGGATCTGGATAATCCGCGATCCAACCAGATCGCCAGAAAATAGCATTGCCTGAACGAATCGCCTCATCCCGCTCGTCAATGGTACAGAGCTTTACTTCAACTTTAACACCTAAGTTTTGCTCAAGTGAAAACTTGACGGCTTTAGCTAATTTATGTGTTCCAGATTCTTCTACAGCATTTACAAATAAATCTAGAGTAGGGAATCCTTTACCTTCAGGATAACCTGCGTTAGCTAATAGCATTCTTGCCTTTTCGGCATTAAATGAATACCCTTTAACTTTTGCCCAAGGATAGTCCTCAATTGTTGGTACAAATCCATTCTTTGAAGGCCAGCCCTCTCCTTCTAACCATGTCTCAACTAGAGCTTCACGGTCAATAGCCAGGTTAAACGCCATTCGTACGTCTTTATTAGAGAACACTTCGCTATCATGTGAAAAACCGTAATAATTGATGCTCATACTAGTTTTGGAATCTACCTTGTGCTTTACGTTCTTTCCTTCTTGAGCCTCGCGCAGAGTACCCAAGACATTTTCTATTTCCTCGACGGGAATATCCAAAACTAGATCGATTTGTTCCGCACGAAACGATAACAATTCATCCGTTTTGTCCTTGCTATATGTCATGAGGACTTTATCCAAGAATGGCAGTGGATTGTTAAATTCATCTGTGCGCCAGTAATTAGGATTTCGTGCCAAAACGATTTGGTCATCCGCAAGTTTCTCCAGCGTAAAAGCTCCTGTTCCAACAGGATTGGAAACAATGTCATCTCCATATTTCTCAAATGCTTCTCTTGGAAAGACACTTAAGCCATTGTGAGTAATAAGCTTGTCGAAAGCAGAGAAGGGTACTGTTAACTCTATTTGTAGAGTATAATCATCTAGTACTTTGATTCCAGTCACTTCATCGGCTTCTCCATCGTAATATTCTTTTGCACCAACAACTTTATCTTTTAGTAACCATGACAAGCTATTCAATTTGTTGTTTGAACACGCAAATTCTAATGAGTATTTGAAGTCGGCAGCTTTAACCTCTCTTCCTTTTCCATTTTCGAAGCAAGCGTTATCATGAAAGTAAGCACCTTTTACCAGTTTAAAGGTAAATAGTTTGGATTCATTGGAAACTTCCATGCTTTCTGCGAGGCAAGGAATCACCTGTGTGCTACTTGGCTCTACTTTAAGCAATCCTTCAAAAAGTTGAGAAGAAATTCGATTCGCGTAAACATTAGTAATTTTTAAGGGAAACAACTCAGAAACTTTTTCTTTAGACATGAATCTGAATTCTCCACCATAACGCACACCACCTTTTGCAAGGATAGCATCTTCAGACGCTGAGTCGCCTCCGCAAGCACTGAAAAGAGAAATTCCAAGGGTTAGAAAAAATATTTTTTTCAACATACCAATTAGTTTTAGGGCACCTATTTTACTTAGTGAAACAAATATAGAAATTTCGTAGAATTAACAAGGGTTCTTGAACAATTATCGCAATATGTTTCTTCAATATCCGAATTGGTTTCTTATCCGCCCGAGTGTCTCAGTCGCTACAGTGCGCGCTTTTTCAGCTCCTAACGCTAAAATCTCATCTAGTTTTTCGGTGTTGTCCATGTAGTAATTATATTGATCACGTTGCGTTTGATACGTACTCAAAAGGAGTTGTAAAAGTTCATTTTTAGCATGACCATAACCGAAGTTTCCTGCAAGGTATTTGGCACGAAGTTGTTGAGTTTGTTCAAGCGTACCAATTAATTTATAGAGATTAAACACATTACAGGTATCTGGGTTCTTTGGATCTTCGAGTGGCGTGCTGTCGGTTGTGATGGACATCACCTGTTTTTTCAACGCTTTTTCAGGTAGAAAAATATTGATAAAGTTATTCCTTGATTTACTCATTTTCTCACCGTCTGTACCCGGAATTAACTTCGTGTCTTCTTGAATAACAGCTTCTGGAATCACCAACAACTCCTGTTGAGCAGCGGTATTTATTTTTTGGGCTACATCCCGTGTGATTTCTAAGTGTTGAAGTTGATCTTTTCCAACAGGTACTTTTTCTGCGTCATACAACAAGATATCTGCTGCCATAAGCATGGGGTAAGAGAAAAGGCCTGCATTCACATCACTTAGTCGATCAGATTTGTCCTTGAAAGAATGCGCCAACGTCAATCGTTGATATGGGAAGGAGCACATCAAATACCACGTAAGCTCGGTCACTTCTGGAATATCACTTTGCCGATAAAAAACCGTTTTGTTGGGGTCTAAACCAAACGCGAGCCATGCCGCCGCGACGCTGTAAGTATTTTCCCTAAGGGTGTTTCCATCCTTGATTTGTGTGAGCGAATGGAAATTCGCAATAAATAGAAAAGACTCGTTATTGGAATCCTGGGAAAGTGAAATTGCTGGCTGTATTGCCCCGAGAATATTTCCAAGGTGAGGTGTTCCGGTACTTTGTATTCCTGTGAGTATTCGTGCCATAGTCCTGAGTTTCTATTTGAATCCGTAATAAAGGAGCGGTTAAAGTTATGAAATTAAATGAACCACATTGGAAGCAAAAAGCTTAATCGCAATCGCTAATAAAATGATTCCGAAAACCTTTTTAAGGATTGCAATCCCTCCTGGGCCTAATAACCGTTCAATTTTTCGAGTTAGTTTAAGCACGACATACACAACAAGCATGTTAACTACAATTGCAATGAGAATATTCGACAGTTCATATTCTGCGCGCAATGAAATCAAGGAAGTCATTGATCCAGCTCCAGCGATAATAGGAAAGGCCAGTGGAACAATACTGGCAGATTTCCCAGGTGTTTTTTGTTCTTTAAACAATTCAATGCCTAGAATCATCTCCATTGCCATGAGAAAGAGAATAATTGAACCGGCTACCGCAAAGGATTGGATGTTTACACCGAATAATCCAAGTAATTGTTCTCCACCAATCAGGAAAAGAATCATTAATAAAGAGGAAACAATGGTTATTCTCCCGGGATGAATTTCACCCGAGCGTTCTTTTACTTTGATTATAATTGGAATAGAACCAAAGATATCTACAACGGCAAATAACACCATCGTAGCTTTTAAAATTTGATCCAATTGTATCGATGCGAAGATATCCATGTTAGTCAGTTAATGAATTAATATATCCTTCTACAACGGTTGGGAAATAGCGTTGTTCTAATGTACGTATTTTGCGCTCAAGGGAAGAGGCATCATCACTGGCCGTTACAGGAACGAAAAACTGTGCAATATAGTGTCCCTCATCATAATGTTCGTTGACTACGTGAATCGTAATTCCCGATGATTTTTTGTGTGCTTCAATAACCGCTTGATGCACCCTAGCGCCATACATTCCTTTCCCTCCAAAGTCGGGAAGTATGGAAGGATGGATGTTGATGATTCTATCGGGGAAAGCTTGAACGACCGCGTCGGGTATTTTTCGAAGGAAACCAGCAAGTACAACGATATCTATCGCATGCTGCTTAAGCAATTTGAGCAAGGATTGGTTGTCTTCAATCGCCGCATTCGTCAAAACCGCGGTAACAATATTTTTACTATTGGCAGCCGGCAAAGCACCGCATGTTTCTTTATTAGAAATAAGCAGGGTGGTTTGAATGGTAGCGTGTCCATCGAAATGATTCATCAGGGCCAATGCGTTAGAGCCAGTGCCCGAGCCCAAAATTGCAATGCGCGTGTGCTTCATTCTGCAAAAATAGAAATATCGTCTTCATTTCCTCGCTAAAGGTCCCGAGTTATTTATGGTGACTAGGAAGAATAAGTGGTCGTCTCTCCTCTTTTTTAGGGTGTAGCGTGGAGGTTGGTGGGCTGATTTTCAGTGTGGTTGATGGAATATTGTGGCATTAAATCATGAAATTCGTGCAAGAAATTTTGATATATTCAACATAAGTTCTTTCTTTGCAAGCTGAATTAACCTTTAAAAAGAGTAAACATGTCTGATATTAAGTCAAGAGTTGTATCAATTATTATTGATAAGTTGGGTGTAGAAGAAGCGGAAGTAACAACAGAAGCATCTTTCACTAATGATTTAGGCGCTGATTCCTTGGATACAGTGGAGTTGATAATGGAATTCGAAAAAGAATTTAATATCGCTATTCCAGATGATCAAGCTGAAAACATTCAAACAGTTGGTCAAGCTGTTTCTTACATCGAAGAGCACGCTAAGTAATTTTTTAGGAGTGTGTTGCTCCAAGCAAGTTAAGGTTTAAACATTTTACTAGTTCTATGGAATTAAAGAGGGTCGTTGTGACAGGATTGGGAGCGTTGACTCCAATTGGTAATACACTTCAAGAGTACTGGGATAATTTGATCGCAGGAAAGAGTGGAGCTGCTCCTATTCAACAATTTGATGCTTCAAAGTTTAAAACTCAATTTGCTTGTGAGGTTAAAAACTTCAATGTAGAGGATTTTATTGACCGTAAAGAAGTTAGAAAATTAGATCAATTTTCACAATATGCCATGGTTTCTGCATCAGAAGCCATGGCTGATTCTCAGCTCATGGATTCGAATCCGAATGTGGATCGAATCGGTGTGATTTGGGGGTCTGGTATTGGAGGATTGAAGACATTTCAAGACGAATGTCAAAACTTCTTTGAGGGTGATGGAACCCCTAAATTTAATCCGTTTTTTATACCGAAGATGATTGCCGATATTGCTGCGGGTCATATTTCTATTAAATACGGTTTACGTGGACCGAACTACGTTACTGTTTCGGCGTGTGCGTCTTCCACAAATGCAATCATTGACGCATTTAATTTAATTCGTTTAGGGAAGGCTGATGCTATCGTAACTGGTGGCTCTGAAGCAGCTGTAAACGAAATGGGTGTAGGTGGATTTAACGGATTGCGCGCACTATCTATGCGAAACGATTCTCCCGAAACTGCTTCTCGCCCCTTTGATAAGGACCGTGATGGTTTTGTATTAGGTGAAGGTGCGGGAGCTTTAATTCTAGAGGAATACG
>JALQTG010000171.1 GCA_023264075.1 Crocinitomicaceae bacterium | reverse complement strand
AAGAGCAAGAAAATGATATGTATGGCAAACTGCTTCATCTTCTTCGTTGCATGAATAGCGCATTGAGCGCCTTTAAATATTTCCCATGAGTTGATAGAGCCGCATAGTCTACTCCGGACTTACGAAAGGAGTCGGATAACTTTTCTTCAAACTGTTGATAACGCCTATTAAACCGTTCACGTACACTCGGTAAGTTTGTATTTACCCATTTTTTGACGCCCTTCTCTGAATCGTAAAGTTGAACAATTCCTATTTTCGGTATTTCACGTTCAGCTGGATCAAATACACGAAGCGCGACCATGTCGTGCTTTCGATTTGCGATTTTCAACCCTTCAAAATAGTCGTTATCATCAATGAAGTCACTCAAAACAAATCCTATGCTTCGCTTTTTAATCACGTTTCTGAAGTACTTGAGACCTTCGTTCAAATTCGTGCCCTTACTTTTCGGGTTGAGGTCAATGAGCTCATGTAAAATCATAAGCATATGTGTTCGGCCTTTCTTTGGAGGTATAAATTTTTCAATTTGATCACTTACAAAAATAGCTCCTACTTTATCGTTATTAATTGTTGCAGAAAAGCCCAACACTGCTGCTATTTCAAGCAACAACTCCCGTTTAGACCGCTCTATCGTTCCAAAATTCCCCGAACCCGAAACATCGATAATTAACATCACTGTCAATTCGCGCTCTTCTTCAAAAACTTTCACAAAAGGTTCATTGAAACGAGCAGTTACATTCCAATCAATGTTCCGCACATCATCACCAAACTGATAATCCTTGACTTCAGAAAAGGCCATACCCTTACCCTTAAACGCCGAATGGTATTCCCCAGAGAACACTTGCTTCGAGAGTCCCCGCGTTTTAATTTCAATTTCTTGAACCTTTTTAAGTAAGTCTTTGGTATCCATGCGTCTGAATTACGGAACTTCTACCCTACTCAAGATTTTAGCTAGTAACTCCAAAGGACCAATATTCTCGGCTTCCGCTTCGTACGTTAAACCAATACGATGCTGCAAAACATCCGGCGCAATGGCACGAATATCTTCAGGAATAACATAAGCTCGTCCTTTTAAAAAGGCGAATGCCTTGCCTGCTAAAGCTAAATTAATGCTTGCACGTGGAGAGGCACCAAATGAAATCAATGGCTCCACTTCTGGCATTCCATAATCCGTTGGATTTCTTGTAGCAAATACGATATCGATAATGTATTGTTCTATCTTCTCATCCAAATATACTTCACGAACAAGGTCTCTTAATCGTAATATTTCTTCCGGATTTGTTACTTGACTCGCAGAATCTAATCCTGCCAGACGGACATTGCTTCTTAGAATAAGCTTTTCTTCCTCTTTTTTCGGGTAATCCAAAAACACCTTAAGCATGAATCGGTCGACTTGTGCCTCAGGCAAAGGATAAGTACCCTCCTGTTCAACCGGGTTTTGCGTCGCCATCACAAGAAAAGGTTTAGGAAGTGGGAATGTCTCATCCCCGATCGTAACTTGGCGTTCTTGCATCGCTTCCAATAAAGCACTTTGAACTTTTGCTGGAGCCCTATTGATTTCATCAGCGAGCACAAAGTTGGCAAAAACAGGCCCTTTGGTAACACTAAACGATTGCGTCTTTTGATTATAAATCATAGTTCCAATAATATCGGCAGGCAATAAGTCTGGCGTAAATTGCACACGACTAAATGCCCCTCCAATAGTGCTCGACAATGTTTTAATCGCCAATGTCTTTGCTAACCCGGGAACACCTTCCAACAGTATGTGACCATTTGCTAGAAGCGCAATCAACAATCGCTCTACCATACGATCTTGTCCGACGATGACTTTTGAAATTTCACGTTGTACAGACTGAATCAGAGGTAACTCCTTCGCGATTTTATCGGATAACAAACGGATACTCTCCGCAGGGGAAAGTTGATGAATATTCTGTTCTTCCATAGAAACGTACTTTACGTACAAATATCACTATACTCCCCCGCGTGGGTTTGCATGTGCTGTTAATTTTTGTTAACATTGCTTAACCTAATATTATACGTAAAAAACTTATTAAATCCTTTAATTGCGCTCAGATGCCTCAAACAACAGAAAGAAAATGCCTAGAATGTTCAGGACGTTTAAATGGACGAAAAGATCAAAAGTTTTGTGGTGATTATTGCCGCAACTCCTACAATAACCGACTCCATGAAGACGCTAATAATTACATGCGAAGAATCAACAATATCCTGCGGAAGAACAGAAGAATTCTGGACACATTAAATCCTTCCGGAAAAAAGACGGTAGACGCTCTCTTGCTCGCCGAAGAAGGGTTCAACTTTCACTATTTCACGAACATTTACGAAACAAAAAAAGGGGACACCTACTACTTTTGTTATGACAGAGGTTACATTCGTCTCGAAGACAATAAATTCATGTTGGTGCACAAGCAGGAATACGTTCGCTAATATGTTACGGTAGTATACAGAAAAATAATTATCTGAATAAAACAAAACGAGTAGTTAAGGGTTATCTTTGCAGCAATTGAGAGAAATACGTTATGAAACAATTCGAAATCCCAGCATTTTATAAGTCACCAATAATTTCTAAGGTAAAAAACCTTAGAAAGGCTTTGGACCCGAGAAAAAGAGATTTCGAACCTACGTTACTCGACGTCGGATCTATTCAATTTTACATTGCACGTCATTTTGGTTTTTGCTATGGGGTCGAAAATGCCATTGAAATTTCATATCGGGCATTAGCTGAAAATAAAGGAAAACGGATCTTTCTGTTGAGTCAAATGATTCATAACCCAGACGTAAATAATGACCTAACATCTCACGGCATACAGTTTCTTCAAGATACGGAAGGAAATCAATTAATCCCATTTGAATCACTCCGAAAAGAAGATGTAGTAATTATCCCAGCATTTGGTGCGACTCTAGAAATAATGAATCAATTAGAAGAACTTGGGGTTGACGTTCAAAAATACAACACCACATGTCCTTTTGTTGAAAAAGTTTGGAATCGTTCTGAAAAATTAGGACAACAGGAGCATACGATTATTATTCATGGAAAATATAGCCACGAGGAAACGCGCGCCACATTTTCACATAGTTCCCAATCTGCTCCGTCCATTATAGTAAAAGACTTAGCAGAGACACAAATTCTTGCAGATATCATCTTAGGAAATCGACCAAAATCAGACTTCGACGCTTTTTTTAAAGGGAAATGCACGGAGGGATTTGATGTTGACCAACACTTAACGAAAGTAGGGGTTGTTAATCAAACAACAATGTTGGCGTCGGAAACTCAAGAAATTGCCGACTTTGTGCGATTAACGATGGTGAGAAAATATGGAGCTGAGTCAATAAGTCAACACTTCGCCGATACGCGAGATACACTTTGCTACGCGACAAATGACAACCAAAATTCTACGCTCGGACTGCTATCTGTTTCCGCTGACATGGCTGTCGTTGTGGGAGGATACAACAGCTCGAACACGACCCATTTAGTGGAGCTATTAGAGCCAAAATTCCCAACGTATTTCATTCGAAATGTCAATGATATTAAAAGCTCGTCAGAAATTCACCACTTTGATATTCACGCTAAGCAGGAACGTGTTTCTACCAATTATCTTCCAACTGGTGAAAAACCGACTTTCATCATCACCTCAGGTGCTTCTTGTCCAGATGCGATGGTAGATCGTGTCATTCACGAAATAATGTCGTTTTACGATGGAGTAAAGGATTTTGAAACAGTTATGACTGAAACTGAAGCTCGTTACACTGTTTAGTTGACGTCCAACACAATAAGGTCGTAGAATATATCCTCATTCTTTGGAACTAATCCCGGTAATCCATTAAGTCCATAAGCTTCTATTGCAGGAATATGAATCATCATTTTATCTCCCTTCTTACCCCTAAGCAACGCTTTATATAAACCAGGAACAATGTTCCCGTCTCCCATTTTTAAATCAAATGGCAATTTTCGTTTATAGCTATTATCATAGCGCGGTTTTGATTCAGCACTTACCCAGTAATGAATGCTAACATTTGAATCATGGGCTATGGCAGTTCTGTTTTCTTTTGTTTTTTCAACAATCCAAGTTCGAATACCATCCTCGATATAATCCGGCTCCATCTGTTTAACTGCCTTAAGAAGTAGTACATTATTCGCATTTGGAGGGACAACTCCAGGAATTCCTTTTACCCCCCTTGCTAACTCTGACGGAATAAATATTTCAACCTCATCACCTACACGCAATTTCGTCAATGCAAAGTCCCATCCCTTAGTCTGCTGATTCCACCCAACAAAAAAAGGAATGTGCGGTTTTTTTACGAGATGGTTCCCGTCATATACTGTACCATTCTCTAATTGGTTTCGGTAATCAATGGCAATCAAATCGTTCTTCTTGATGAGTTCTCCTTCTCCTCGTTCGAACCATTTTATACGAATACCATTATCATAAGTAACAACATCAACAGCCGCTGTATCCAGCTTATTATCTGGCTTGACTAACGAATCTTCGTTTGTTGTTTCGACCCCATCTCCAAAGAGCAATGAATCTAACTCAGAAGTAGTTAACGATTCATTTTCAACGCCATTCAGGTTACATGACGTTATTAGAACTGTTGCTATTAACAAAAATACTATCTTTTTCATACTACTTAATATCTACCACTTCAACATCAACAACAAGGGCTTGTAACGGCGGTATCCTATTCAAATCACCTACCAATCCATGACCTAAATGACTTGGAATAATCAACTTCGCCTTATCTCCTTTGGATAAGTACTTCACACCTTCTTGAACACCCGTTTCCACATCACTTTTGTCCACTTTAAAAGTCGCTACTTCAGAGGCTTCTGTTTTGTAACACAATGAATCATCTAATAACCTTACTTCAAATGCCACTTCAACAATATCCCCTTCTTTTGCGGTCTCCCCTTTGTGATCCTCATATATCCAATATTGTAATCCAGTTCCGGTTGGAATCATTTTCCAATCTGGTCGTCGTTTCAAGTACAGTTGAATATCGATTTGTTCTTCAAAAACGATATCCTTTGCCAAATCGGTACTTTTCTCTTTCGACCAATCCACTGACTTTTCAGATGATTCCTGTTTAGGTTCACAACTAAATACTCCTACCAATAAGGTGACTAGAAAAATATAGCGCATTATTTATTTCTTAAATTCTGGTAATACCCTTTTAACTTCGGCAATCGCCTCTTCTATGGTTCCTTCAAATTTCCCTCCAGATGCATTGGCATGACCTCCCCCATGAAAGTATTTAGACGCCATTTCATTAATCGGATTATCTTCACCCTTTGAACGAAAAGACATCTTAATATACCCGTCGCCCTCGGATAGAAATATACTCTTTTCTACTCCCAATATGGATAAACCAACATTTACTAATCCTTCCGTATCTCCTTTCTGATAGTTGTAACGTATAAGTTCTGATTTGGTTAATGACATGATAGCGGTGTGCTGGTCTTCCAACACCTCCAGCTTATTGTCAATCGCATATCCACGCAATTTTAACCGCCCCAGGGTATTTGTGTCAAAAACAGCCTCGTGCACTTTGGCATTAGAGACACCTATACGAAGTAATTCAGCAATTACCTCATGGGTATGAGGCGTTGTACTTGGAAAACGAAAGGAACCACTATCCGTCATGATTCCACAATAGATTGCCTCTCCCATGTTCACGTCAACCAATTCACGATCGCCTAAAGCAACGATAAAGTCAAAAATCAATTGAGCAGTAGAGCATGAGTTTATATCCGAAAAACTCAAATCAAATTCATCTGAAGGATACAAATGATGATCTATCATGATTCGGTAAGCACCAGACCTGTGAATCAAAGATTCCATTTCGTTACCTGTTCTATTTAATGCATTGTAGTCTAGACAGAAAATAATATCTGCATCATTGATCAATTGATCCACATGTATAAAATCTTCTTCAAGATTAAGAATTTTATCAAAACCAAATAACCAATTCAAGAATGGAGGAGCTGGATCAGGATGACAAACAGTAACTTTAAACCCCTTTTTTGTTAAGTAAAGGTAAAGCGCCAAGCTACTTCCAACCGAATCACCATCTGGAGATTTATGAGAAGTAATTACTACTTTTTTGGTCTCGGATAACTTTTTTTCAAACAACAAGATTTTGTTATCTGAAAATTCTATTTTGTCATTTAAATTCATGCTTCTATCAATAAAAAGAGAATCTATTTAGGATTATAAGATACAACCGTCACAACAGATAGTATCAAAAAAGGCTACTCGAGAAGGAGTAGCCTTTTTAAGCACTTTGAACAAATCATTTAAGCCCAATATCAGGCATCCGGCGTGTCTCAACACATATTGCTACACACTGAACAACATTCTCTTTTTCAAAAGAGGTAAGAGAAAGCTTCATGGTTAGCTTACGCGTTTTAGAAGAAGAGAACGTAATTTCTCCTTCATCTTCTTTATTTGATTTACTATCGAATACCACTTTATCTACTCTATCATACACCCACTCACCATCAATCATGTTTTTTTCGACCTCGGTATAATATAACTTGAAATCTATATTTTCAGAACTTATTACGTCAACTCCAGCAAAAGCATTCACTTTATACTCCATACCTCTTTGGGCAATAAATGTGTATGTATATTCTTGTCCTGACATCAAAGCACCTGACTTTGACTGAGAACTTTCAGACCAGCCGGACTTTCTGTCCGGCTTCATCAGTTGAGATGGCGAAGGACATTGAGTGAATGAGATGTGTGAGGCAAAAACTGCAAAGACTATCGTTACTATGTTTAAAACTATTTTCATTTTGTTTAATTTATGATGTAATCGTATTTCTTAGTTTGTTGATTAATTCTTTCATTGAATTATACGAATCGGCCGTAAATAAGCATGAATCACCTCCATATAAAACCATAGAATTTCCTTCTTCTTTTTTCACCTCTACCTCAGTAGATTCACAGTCTAATGATTCGTAAGCTAGTTCAACCGAAGCTAACAGATCAAGTACTTCTTTAACATCATCATTGTTTTCGTATTCACTCATAAAATCAATCAAATTCTCTAACACATATCGTTGTTCAGTTATACATTCCTGAATGAGTAAATCGTCATTGTATTCACCTGCGGAGTGAAATAATATATGCATGGTTTCAATCCATCCACCAGCGAGAATCATCGCCAATTCGGGTGACTTGTCATTTTCAACCATCTTGTTATATACCTTTAAGTAATTATCAGCAGAAATATCATATAGTAGTTCAGAATTATCTTCTGCTTCCTCTATCATTATTAATAACTCTTCCCCAAACAACTGAGAAACACCGAGTTTGGTTGCTAATCTATCTAAACCCGATACATAATTCATAAAAACGCTTTTACCTTGATTGTAGCGCATCAGGTACGAAGCATCAGCGGTATATACCCCGAGATTTAACGAAATCGATTTTGGTGATGAATATTTATCTAAACTTTCCAAATCGTGAATCAAAAGTAGATTCAACTCTCCTCCAATATTCTGTAATAAATCGAATTGCTCATTTGGGGAAGGAATCGTGTATACAACATTATTGATTGATTCTTCTGAGGTTTGGTTTGATACTTCTAGCTCAACTTGCTTAACGCCTGCCTCATCTTGACATCCTGTGAAAAGCAATGAGAACG
>JALQTG010000151.1 GCA_023264075.1 Crocinitomicaceae bacterium | reverse complement strand
GGCTTGGTTTGCGCCTCTGTTTCCTTTTCATTCCGGTGTTCGGCAAGAGTATCGCTTTCTTGGGACGGCCATCTGGCAATCCGAAAGCCGAGAGCATTGAACCAGTTGCCGGTACCTAGTCCGTCGCGATAGGCATTAAAGTAACCATATTCGTAATTGGAGCAGGACACAACAGCAAAACGGACATTTTCATTGTCTCCTAAGTCTGCAGTAATAGCTCTTCCAGGTACGGAATATTTTCCGTCTACTTCAAAGTCGTAGTAATAACAGGTCGAAGGATTGAGCCCGGAAACGTCCACTTTTACCGTGTAATCACGGCTCTGACTAGTGTAGAAATAACCGCTATTTACGAGATTATTAAGTAGCGTATCGGTAGCAATACGCCAATTTACACGAATAGAGTCACCGTTGATTTCCTCGGGTGTAACGCGCGTCCAAATAATCACACGATCATGCAAAGGGTCACCTGAAGCAACTCCGTGATAAAATGGAGCATGTACAGTTTTAAGTACATTTCGCTCCTTCTGTGCGACAGCAAAGGTCGAAATGAGCAATAGAAGTAGTAAGGGTAGGAGTTTCATGTTGTCTTATTATTCTTTGATTATTTTAATAGATTGAACGGAGCCGTCCTCCTCAGTGATATAAATATAATTTACTCCTGAACAGGCCGCCGTGAGATCGACAGTATGGCTTTTTGTCGAAACTATTTCGGAACTGCATAATTTCCCGAGGCTACTGTAGAGCTCTACTTTGACATTAGAGACTTCTTGAGGGAATTCGAGAACAACTTCATCTATTGCTGGATTAGGGAAAACATGGATGTTATTCAGGTCATTCTCGTCAGGGGTTGACAAGGTTGTGTTTTTGATAATAATCATGTCTCCCGACGCAGGAGACCAAACAGTGGCGTTATTCGGTAGGTTTCCCCCTAAATTGTCGCCTGTGTTCTCGGTTACAGCATTCACGTTTTCAAACTTCACACATTGAATGGTTGTGCTGTCTTGGTTCACTTTAACAAAGAAGAAACTATCAAATACCCCCTGGTCGCGTACGTAAGGTTTTTTATCAGCGCCGGGAAAATCAAGCTCCCGATGAGGGGCGCCCCATTGACCTTCTCCTATGTAAACAATACCATCTGGATCTGGAACGAAGTCGGTTTTTGTTGCATTTGCTTTGCAAGGGTAAGTCCATTTTGTGACATGTGAGTGAGATTCGGAAACCATTCGGATGTTGTGTTGTTCGAAGAGGTTTACCCAACAATCCATTTGTTCCTGAACTAACCCATAACCATTCCCCATTGAGAAAGTAGAAATGTGGTACTGCGCAAATTTCCAAAAGGGTTCTGTTGCCCCACCGGTAGCGTGCATGTTAAGGTCGTTTTGAAACCAAAGGAGTTGATTGGTCCCTGTGCATGCATTCATTTCTGAATTCAAAAAGTACAAACGCAACAACCCGCCGTTTACGTTCAGGGCATAATATTCCTCTTCTGGAACATCGAACATGTGAAAGTTGTCTTGATTATTTTCGTGGTTTCCTTGAGTGTGCATGGTAGGATACATTCTCCCATCTGAAGAAATGGTCAGTTGCCAATCGTTCAACCATTGGTCCCATTCATTAAATGTATTAGATGTAATTTGATTCATGACAAAATCACCATTAAACGCTACAAAGTCGGGACGGATTTTGGAAACAAGGATATTCCCTTCTCTACGTTTGTCAAGGCAATTTCCACTTGGGCAATCTTCTACGTATAATCCGAATACTTTAAATCCATCGCGTGAATCACCTCCAGTGATATACGAAACAGGATCGTTAGGATTGTCTGAGAGGGTTCTAAATTTGTAACGCGCACTGACCTGACCAACAATATCGTATATAACGAAGTAATACATGGTATTCGGTGTTAATCCTGTTAAACGCGCGAATTTTCTATTGTGTCCGTGAGCATTCCCGATCCGATCTACACCATGTGTAAGCGGATAAGCGGTGTGATTTGTACCTTCATCAACTGTTCCATAGTGCACAGTTCCCTCATCCCCTGACCATCCTATAACAATGGTAGATGCAGGGTCATCGCGAAAAGTGAGGGTGTATTGCCCTGTGTTTGCATAAAGCGTTATGTGAGCACAACACAACAAAAAAGTAGTGATTAGAAGTATGGTTGTTCTGTTCAAGTAGTGTTTCTGTTTCATGTTTATTCCTTTATTGTGTCTCGAATGGTGAACCAACCCTCAAATGAGTTAGGCCATCCTTGTAATATTAATAATGCTAGTGGGGTTGCCCAATTCGCTCCTCGCTCTATGAAATCCCAGATAGGATATCCTGTTAGAGGGCGCATAAGTGCTGCAGAAAAAGCCCAAAGTGCCGCCCAAAAAAGTAGTATTCGAATGGGGTAAAACAATGCGGCGGCTGCAACAACAAGATCGAGTATGCCAATCAACGGCATGACTGTGATAGCTGAGGTTTCTGAAAATCCGACATAAGTAAGAAATGGGATCCAGTCAGCTTTTACACTCAGCGCAAAAACACCATGACCAACAAAAGTGAGTGCAACTCCAATTCGCAGAATGTAGCTGATTTCTTTTTTTGCTGGTAGTAATTTAGTCATTAGTGTCGTACTCGCTTTCCTACAAAAATAGTGTACTCGTTTTAGATATAAATGAAGAAATTATTAATTATCTAAAAAATAGGAAGTCATTCCATCTGAATAAGTCGTTTTTGTGAATTAAAAGTCTTCTTCACTCATTGTGAAATCGTCTAGTTCATCGGAGAAGTCATCTAAGTCTGTATAGTCATCATTTTCTGTGCCCGGACTTTTACTTGGTCGTAAAATATTGGTTTTTGATATATTTAGGCGAATTTCTGTTTTTATTGTTCCATCTTCTTGTGGATAAGCTTTTGCGAATGGAGTTCCAGTAAGTTCTACTAAAGCACCACTTTTTAAAAAGTCTAAAATCCGCATATTTGCGCCTTCTTTTTTCCAGATTGTGCAATTGACCCAGGTTGTTTTGGTTCGTGATTCCCCTGATCGTTTGTCTCTCCAGTTTTTGTTGTGAGCGACTGGAAAATTAATTGCAATTACACCTCTTTCCATGTTACGAACAGTAGCATCTCTTCCAATATTTCCAATCAAACGTGTTTCAAATACAGTAGCCATTGTAGTTTTGATTAAGTCAATAAATCTGAAATCATCCAACTAATATAGCGAATTCATAGTAGGTTCTGCTCATTACGCAAAAAATAAATGAAGATCCTTTAAAAAAATGAATGGTTAAAATTCTTTCTTGGAACCAAACGCGGGTAATAATCCAATGAAAAAAGCAACGAAAGTAATACCTTGCTGAGTTTCTAATGTGTCTTCGGGGAGAAATGAGGCAATGGTGATTAAGCCAAAGCATAATGCAATTAACGACTTGTTCGAAATTGCCTGAAGCACTAATTGCCAAGAAAAAAATAGGAGAAGTATGAGGCCTAGTATTCCAAAACTCACCCAAAATGTAATATATTGGTTATGTGCCCTGTTTCGATGGTTTTCTGCTAAATCTGTATCAATAGCTTGGTATGCGAGATTAAATTGCAGTTGCACATCCCCAGTTCCGACGCCAATCAACCAGTTTTTTTTGAGAATATAAATGCTAGCTTTCCAGTGTTCGAATCGCTGCAGGAGAGAATGGCCGGAAGAAGGTCCTCCTGCCAGGTAGTATTGGATTTGATGCTTGATACCGTCTAGTCGAGCTGTTAAAGGACTCTCAACATAACGATACGAGGGTATTCCTTGTTCAATATTTCGAATATCTATCTTGCTTAATTGCTGAAATCCTTCTGCGTCTTTTCGGAGTCCTTTTGAGGTCATATACCTAATAAGGGTACCCATCAGTTCTTGTCCCTTCAGATCCAAAGAATCATATGGTATGTTAGATTTTTTGTTCCATTCGTGCGCCAGTTCTTCTTCTTGAATATATAGCATTACATAATGTCCATTTTCTTGAATGTGCAATGTAGTATCGTGATAATAATTATTTCCGAGGAAGGTTTTGGTCTCTAAATGTTCAAAGGTTTCGATAGTTTGATTCGGCTTGAATTCCGAATAAATGAAAAAGCCAAACCCAGTTAAACACGTGCCGAATGAAAAAAGCAAAAGTGTTTTTAAACGTTTTGATTTCAGTTTAGATATGAAATAAATAGATAAAGCGAATACCAAGAAAAATGCTGCGAAATACACGCTAATGACTTGGGCAACAAAAGTGTAGAAAACCAACCAAAGACCCATTACAGCCCAGCCCCATGTATGGATATGTCGGATATTGACCTTCGAAAATGAGATGACAACACCGAATAATGCAAGTAGTCCGTAACGTATATGTGATCCGAACAACGAAAGAAATCGTATATCAGTTCCATCTGTAAAGTGGTTGTTGAAATAAAAAATACTTAAATTAATCGTGGAAGTAATCAGTAATGAAACGAGGAAGCCATTAAGAACTTTCGGTAGAAATTCTTTCTCAAGCGGTCGTGCAATTAGTGCCAAAGGTATGATAAGTAAGGGAAGTTTAGATCGAATATCTCCAAACGCATAGGAATAATCTTCACTCCATAAGATACCGATGAAATGCAAAACAAATATACCTGCTATTGATAAGAAAAGTGTGTTTCGTTTGAGCCTGCCCAGATAACTCCGATAGTCCGCCTCGAGGACAATATTACTAATGACCCAAATTGTTCCAATTGACATAACGACTTTGTTCAAGGGTAATCCAACACCAATCAACATACATCCTATAAAATGCAGGTATTTGTGTGCTGATGGATGGAACCACTTATTGAACATATCTTTAGAGCTTCAGCGAGAGTTAAAGGCGAAGAATTTTCTTGTACTCTGTTTCGTTATTCAGAATTTCAATGGCCTTTTTGAGGGAGTTATCATCTTCGAAAGAATGCAGGATTCTTCCATTTTGATAGTAGTAACGCGAAATAATTTCATTTTCCAAAATGTCGATGAGTTGATCCTTGAAAAGGTCTAAATCTTTTTCTTTGGACGCCTTCACTTTCTTCATTAATGCATCGTATTCTCCTTGGATAGAGGAATCATATCCTTCTTCTTTCGCCGTTTCCATCATTTTTTCAAGCATTTCTTCAGAAGCCGTAGAATATTCTACTTCGCTTTCCATAACGTACTTCTTGAATGCACTATAATCCGCTTCTGAAAGTTTGAATTCTTTCGGTGATGCGATTGATTCATGCTTGTTTTGGTATTCTGTTGCGAAGTCAAAAATGATATTGTTGATCATCAACACTGCT
>JALQTG010000179.1 GCA_023264075.1 Crocinitomicaceae bacterium | reverse complement strand
TAGGCCCAGTATTTCCAGCGCTAGGGGTTTGTCGTTGCTCAGAATTTGAAATTCAGTCAAAACGACTTGCTCTAATAGCTTTAATTTAATAGGATTGTCTTTACAGGTCTCTAATTTTCCAATATTCTTTCCCAAATGAGCCATATATTCTTCTACATCATGGCCCGTTGCACGAACTGTTATTTCAAAACGTTCGTCCATGGCATTGTACTCCATTTCCGCGAATGAAAAGTAGAACACGTGTGCAGATGCACTGAACGTGAAAAGAAAAAACAAAATAGCGAGCAGTCCTTTCATAGAAGTGTGTGAAGATATCAAAAAAACTTGCTTTTCAGCAGCGTTAGTGATCCTACCTGAATAAAATATATTTTATAGTTTCAACTAAAACGGAAGTAGTTTATGCAAGATCTCCGTTCCAAGCTAACATCCCGCCAACAAGATTGACGGTTTTCGAAAAGCCTTTTTGGTCCAAAATCATACATGCTTGACCACTTCTGTTTCCACTTCTGCAATAGATGTAATAGGATTTTGTAGGGTCTAATTTTTCAATTTCATGCATGAAATGGGAAGGGTTAAGAAAGTCTATAATATGAGCACCCTCCACAATGCCTTCGGCACATTCTCCTGGTGTACGCACGTCTAAAATGACAGCATTGGGATCATTCTTTACCGCTTCTCTCCAAGCTTGTTGTTCTAATTGTTCCATGGTTTATAAAGTTGAAGGACAAATATACGCAGTTTTCGGAATTGATGTATCGCGAATAGCGGCAAAACCACCTGCAATATCCGTGAAATTGTGGATTCCGTTCCGTTTCAAAATAGAGGCAGCAATGACCGAGCGATAACCTCCTGCACAGTGTACAAAAAAGTGATTTTTTGGAAATTGATTCACTAAATCACTGATATCGTCTAAGGGTAAGTTGAGGGCCTTTTCAACGTGTTCGGATTGATATTCGGAGACTTTACGCACGTCTATCACGGCATCTTGCTCGCTGTTTAGTCGCTCGGCAAGTTCGTTGGCCGAAATTGAATCGAGCGTGTCTATTGCTACTCCAGCAGACTTCCAATCATCCAAACTACCTTCAATGTGCCCCAGAATATTGTCGAATCCAACGCGCGTAAGACGTGTTACAGCTTCCTCAACTCTTTCGACAGGTGCAACCAATATGATAGGTTGTTGTACGCTTTTCAAAACTGCGCCAACCCATGGAGCAAACGTGCCATCTAGGCCAATGAAAATCGAATTTTTTATATGACCCGCTATGAAGTCCTTTTGATGACGCACGTCCAAAATAATGGCATCAGATGCAGCTTGTTTGGCGCAAGCATCTTTAGCTGTCCAAACAGTTTTCCCTTTTTCCAATACGTGATCAACGGCCATGTAGCCAGTTTTATTCATATTCACGTTGTCGGGAAAGTAGGCTGGAGGTGGCAAAAGTCCATCCGTTACTTCTTGGATGAATTCATCTTTGGACATATCTGCACGCAAGGCATAATTGGTTTGTTTTTGTTCGCCTAACAATCCTATTGTTTCCTTACTCATGTTCTTTCCACAGGCAGAACCAGCACCATGTCCTGGGTATACAACAACCTCATCGGGTAAGGTCATGATTTTTGTGCGTAAACTATCGTAGAGCATTCCTGCAAGATCTTCTTGTGTCATGGAGGCTGCTTTTTGAGCTAAGTCTGGTCGACCAACATCTCCTAAGAACAAGGTGTCACCGGAAAAAATTGCCAATTCTTTTTTGCTTTCATCCAACAAGAGGTAGGTCGTACTTTCCATAGTATGTCCAGGAGTATGCAATACCTGAATCGTTAATCCACCAATTGGGAATTCTTGGTTGTCCTGCGCTACGATGCAATCGAAGTGAGGATCAGCCATGGGACCGAAAACAATTGGAGCACCAGTTTTTTCAGATAAGGTAACGTGTCCACTCACAAAGTCAGCGTGAAAATGCGTTTCGAAGACGAATTTAATTTTGGCACCGTGACTTTCAGCTAATTCAATATATTGATCCACTTCCCGCAATGGGTCAATTACTGCCGCTTCTCCGTTGTGTTCTATGTAATAAGCGCCTTGTGCAAGGCAATTGGTGTAGAGTTGTTCAATTTTCATGATGTTCGACTTTCCCGCAAAAGTACGAAATTGTTTAGAAAAGGGGATGGCGATTTTACGGAATTAGGAGACACATTTCCTTCATTTATCAGAATAAGGTTGCTGTGTGGGTTGAGACGTAATGTTCTTTTTGCTGAGTTGGTGCTGGTGTGTTGCCAATACTCTAAATAAATGCTTACTTTTGCTTTCATTGAATTTAGACTCATACGCATGATCATACATTTATCATCAACAGTAGGCCCTGGAGAGGCTACCAAAATTGCCGAGAACATCAAAGCATTTCATATTCAGCATGGTGAACAACAGATTTTGATTACATCGTCTTCTGTTAAGGAAGTACCGAATGACTTGAGAGACAAGACGATGGAAAGCTGGGTGTTTGACAATGATATGCAGTTGTCATCAAAGAAATATATCAACGGAACACGTGAAGTAGCCATTGGAGGAGTTAGAATTGGAGGAAATACCAAGAATACCTTACTCATCGGTGGTCCTTGTTCGGTGGAATCCGAATCACAAATTCGCTCGGCAGCTGAAATGTTGAAAGGAATGGGGTTGACCACGTTAAGAGGAGGATGTTATAAGCCTCGAACAAGTCCTTATAGTTTTCAAGGCCTCGGTTTTGAGGGATTACAGCTATTGGTGAAAATGCGCGAAGAATATGGGCTTTCTGTGATCACAGAAGTGCGCGATGCAACCCATGTACAAGATGTTATTGAATACAGTGATGTTGTTCAAATTGGAGCCAAAGCGATGTATGACCAAGGTATACTGCGCGCATGTGCAAAAATTAAAAAGCCAGTTCTTCTAAAAAGAGGTTTTGGTACGACGTTGCAAGAGTTTGTTCAAGCTGCTGAGTTTATTTTATCTGGGGGCAATGAAAATGTTATACTGTGTGAACGCGGAATCCGTACATTTGAAACAAAAACGCGATTTACCTTGGATTTATGTGGTGTGGCTTATCTTCAAGAGTACACAAACCTTCCAGTAATTCTTGATCCAAGTCACGCGATTGGTTTTGCATATGGCGTTACTCCACTAGCGAAAGCATGCACGGCCATGGGAATAGATGGATTAATTATTGAAGCGCACGAAAATCCGAAAGTTGCTAAGTCGGATGCTTCTCAGCAGCTGACATATGATGAATTTGCGCAGCTTTATACCGAAACGAGCAAGGTTGCCGCGGCGGTTGGTTATAAAATTGTTTAAGATGAGTTTCGTTGAGAAAAATTTGAACGCACTTCTCCAATCCAATGGAATGGAAAAAATGGCGGTATTGAACCGTTATCAAGTACCTGATTATTCTCAGCTTACTTTAGCTCAGTTGAATCAGTTGTGTGTTGAATTAAATTGTACACTCGAAAATATATTGCTTTTCCCCCAATTCGTTGAACGCGAAAGATTGAGAAAAATCAAATTACTCATTTTAGATGTGGACGGCGTAATGACGGATGCAGGAATGTTCTTTACGGAAAGTGGAGATCAGTTGAAAAAATACAATGCAAAAGACGGAATGGCCATCATGGCGTTAACGAAGTCTGACTTTCAAGTAGGAATTATTTCATCAGGATATAATTTAGAAATGGTTAAGGCGAGAGCCGACTTGTTGAAAATTCAGCATGTTTACGTGGGAAGGGATCCTAAAATGACAATTTTGAAGGATTGGTGTACGAAGCTAGGAATTTCACTTGCCGAAGTGGCGATAATTGGGGATGATATTAATGATTTAGAGGTGATGCAACATGTAGGTTTCTCAGCGTGCCCTGCAGATGCAGTGCCTAAAATCAAACAGCAAGTTGACCTCGTCCTTCAAACTAAAGGAGGGAAGGGATGCGTCAGAGAGTTTATTGATCATTACTTGCTTGATCAACCTATTTAGCACTTAGTTACTTTCTTGTTTTTGGAATTAGGGCTGATGTACACCCCCAGTTCTTGTAATGATTGGTCAAATCCAAAATTTTTAGTTTCTTTCCCTCTCAGTTGTTGAACATAATTTTTCATAACTCGAAGTTTTCAATTCAACTAAGTGAGCCAACTATTATACCAAAAATGAAAGTGCCTACTGAATGGGTGCTGCAAAGGTGTAATGTGCACAATTCAAAGTGTTAACGGTCAAATTCTCACTTGTCAAGTTGACGATTCGGAAAAATTAAAACGAATTGCCAACCCTTTTCCAACGACATCCGTTTACTAAACCAGAGGGACATTTAAAATATTTTAAGACTTTTGTTCGAACGTTGTTTCTAGAAAGTTGTATTTTAGTCCGATAATTAAAAAAAGCGATAGCCTATAGAATAAAATTTTACTCTGAATTAGATTTAAAATTAGTAATCTCAAAACTGAGTAATTATGGCTATTAATAAGCTAGAAGACCACGATTTAGTCGCTTTATACACAAGAGGAAACGAACAAGCTTTCGAAGTACTTTTAATGCGTCACAAGGATAAGATTTACAATTATGTTTTCTCGAAAATTCGTGATCATGCAATCGCGCAGGACGTTTTTCAGGATGCATTCATGAAAATTATACGAACCTTGAAAAAAGGGTCCTACAACGAGGAGGGGAAGTTTCTTCCATGGGCCATGCGTATAGCACACAATTTAGTAATTGATCATTTTCGTCGTTCGAACAAAGTAAAAATGATTTCGGAGACGTCTTCCAAATCAGATGATTTTAATATATTCTCTGTTCTCAAACTCGAGGACGAAAATGTAGAGGACGCGATTACGCGAGAAGAATTAGAGGTTCAAATGGTAGAGTTGGTGAAGCATCTTCCCAAGACACAAAAAGAAATTTTAGAAATGCGCATTTTTCAAGGAATGTCTTTTAAGGATATTGCTGAACAAGAGGATATAAGTATAAATACCGCTTTAGGTCGTATGCGCTACGCCTTAATCAACATCCGAAAAATGATTGAGAAGTATAACTTGGTTACCCCTTAGTTGATTTCTTCAACTTCTACCGGAGCATTTGAACCATCACCGTTCAAAAGAAAAATAAATTCTTCAAACGGCTTATCGATATGTTGAAGGCGCAATTCAAAGTCTGCTCGTTTTTCAGGACTCAAGTCATCGCGTTCTAATATCAAATTTGTGTAGTATTTTATTTTCTCTGGGTTGTACGCGTCAAAGCTATCGTAAACTGATTTTTGGCGCTCTAACGCGCCCATGATACCTGGGTAATCTGGATATTTTGTAATTAATGTATCAAGCCACTCAACAGTCTTAGGCTCAATATTTAATGCCCAATACATACCAATAACTTTATCTAGGGCATAAGGAGCATATTCATCTTCAGGAAAGTTTTTGTAAAATTCAATTCCTCGGTTTGCACCTTCGTGATACACCAATCGATCGATTTCAAAACCATCAGTTTCAAGTGCTTTCTCCATTAAAATATAGAGGGAGTCATCAATTTCTTTTATTGACTCTTTCAGTGATTCAACAGTAACTTCGTCAGAGGGTGTCTCGATTGATGGTCCGCCACAGGAAGCTAAAAGAAGTGTAGCGAATAAAAAAGAATAAATAGCTTTCATATTTTTTTTTTGGTTAAAATTGAAAATTTTCCAGGATTAAATAGAGCGCGTTTCGTTCAAAATATTTTTAAAAAATACAGGTCTATTTTCCACGCTTGTGCACGGGAAATTTCATTCGGTAATCTACATCGATTTCACCTTTTGAAATATTTCCCAATTTCTTGGTAAGTAGTTTTCGTTTTAATGGAGAAAGGTGATCTGTAAATAGAATTCCTTCAATATGGTCATACTCATGTTGAATTACTCGTGCGGCATAGCCATCATAAGTTTCCTCGTGAAAGTCAAAGTTTTCGTCAAAATAAGTAATCGTAATTTTCTCCTTTCGGTAAACATCCTCTCGAATTTTTGGAATACTTAAACAGCCTTCTTGAAATGCCCAATTTTCTCCTGTTTCTTCCTCTATGATCGGGTTGATGAATACCTTTTTAAAATTTTCTAATCCTTTTGCCTTAGGATCTGGTTCATCTTCTTCTTCATCTGCAAAAGGACTTGCGTCTACAATGAACAAACGAATAGATTTCCCGATTTGTGGAGCAGCAAGACCAACGCCACTAGCTGCATACATGGTTTCCCACATGTTGTCAATTAACTCACTCAGACCTGGATAATCTTTGTCTATTTCTTCCCCCACTTTTTTCAAAACAGGATCACCATAAGCAACTATAGGTAGAATCATCTAATTTTTTTTACAAAGATAGTAAACTTAACAGTTATGGTAATAAACTACATGTCGAGTTTGTTTAACGATTATTAACCAATAACTTTATTAAATTTCCCCTATCAAAACACTTTTTCAGTATTTTTGTTTAATCAATAAATAAGTAAATAAAAGATCATGGAAGATTTAATTAATAACAAGCAAGAGCAATTGTCTCAGTCTGTTGTGTTGAAGCAGTTTTTTAGTAATGTGTATTCATACATGTTCCTAGCAT
>JALQTG010000056.1 GCA_023264075.1 Crocinitomicaceae bacterium | reverse complement strand
CATTTTAACTCCATCTACAAAATATGCCATATCTCCAGCTCGTGCTCCTCTGATAATTAATTGTCCGTCATCCGTTACTTTGATGTCGGAATTTTTACTTGCAATGAGATCAGCTGGACTATTTCTAACTGGACTTTGTTTGATATCCAGGACATCTATTCTTTTTTGTCCGGCATCACCGAAATTAATCAGAGGCGCCGAAATTTGTCCGCGAACAATAACGTCTTCTTCAATTTGTATGTCTTCTAGAATATCTATACGACCTACGTTGTAAATTCCATCAGGCTCTACACGGAATGCAATGTCTTGCGTCAAAGAATCAAGCCCGTATTGCGCATATAGTCTATAAGTTCCAGCTGGCACAGCAGAAATTCTGAAGCGACCATCCATATCGACAATAGCGCCAATCTTAGCCCCACTATTCTCCACCCAAACTTTGGCAGAAAAAGCGGGCTCATTGCCGTCCGATTTTTCGAACATTGTTCCGACTATATCCCCCATTGCTCCTTGACCAAACGATAAAAAAGTCGTTATCCATAAACTAAGACCTAGTAAAATGTGCATTGTTTTCATGTGTTCAATTTTTAAATGTTACACCTTTGGGATGCAGTAGTTGTTGAAATTCCATAAATCATTTTATATTCTCAGAAGACCACGTATTTATAATTATTTTTGAAGCAAGAAAAGTACATGTCCATGTCAATTACATATGTCGCTCTTTTAGAATGGATTACCTTCGTAACCGCATTGGCGTATGTCTATTTCGCTGCTCAAAAAAAACTCATCACTTGGTTATTTGCGTTGATTTCAGTTGGACTCACATTTTACCTTGACGTTATCGGAAAACTATACATTGAAAGCGGATTACAAGTATTCTATTTTGCCATGGCGATTTATGGGTGGATAAATTGGAAAAAAGCGGAAAAAAATGACTTGCTTATTACGCGCTGGTCGATTCAACTGCATCTATTGAATATTTTCGCAAGTGCTTTCTTAGCATTACTGGTCGGATATATATTCGACAACTATACCGAACAATCCACGCCTTTCCTCGATGCTTTCACAACTTGTTTTTCGCTCGTAGCAACTTTGATGGTGGTGAAGCGCGTAATTGAAAATTGGCTCTACTGGATATTCATCAATGTGGGCATGGTAGTCCTCTACATGAACAATGGGTTCGAAATTCTTGCTGCTCAATATGGAATATTCGTAGTGCTTGCCTTATATGGATATTGGAGTTGGAACAAGTCATTTAAATTGCAAGCATGAGAATCGCTATAACAGGCCCGGAATGCAGTGGGAAAACCACCCTAAGTGAACAACTTGCAACTGAGTTGAACCTGCCTTGGACGCCGGAACATGCGCGCGTTTATTTAGAACGACTTGGCCGACCTTACGTCCCAGAAGATGTTATCACGATTGCAAAAGAACAAGCCGCACAATGGATCAATACTTCATTTATTGCGGATACTGAAATGCTAGTCTGTTCCATTTGGTATGAAGAAAAAACAGGTGAAACATCCTCAGAGATCGAACAACTAGTGGCGCAACAGAACTTTGACCTCTACCTTTTGTGTACTCCAGATCTCCCATGGGAATTTGATGAATTACGCGAAAACCCAACAGATCGCGATCGACTATTTGAACGGTACATGGCAGGGCTTGACGAATTATCCTTGCCATATGTTGTGATTAACGGATCTGCCGAAAATCGCCTAGCAGTTGCGCTGAATGCCGCGAAGGCGTTAGTCAAAAACAACCACTGAAATTCCTTCAGCACTCGGAATAGCTGGAATAACGATCTTTCTATCGTTCATGTTCAACCGAACAACTTCATCGGACGTCTTCACCCATACATCCGCTCCCGACATGAATGGAAAATTAGCAAACTTTTGAATGGGAGACGCATCTTCCAGTTCTTTGTCACTTGCCTTATACAAAAAGAAAGCAATCGCAGTTTTCTTGTCACTGGCTAGTTCGTCTGTCGTGATTTCAATCCCATTCACGAAGAGACTATCCCTACCATGAATTAACGCTTTTGATGCTGAAAAAATAGCCAGTCCAACCTCTTCCTCATTAGCGGGAAGATCGCCCAGAATCATACTTGCAAATCCACTACTCGGCAATGTGCGCAAATAAACCAACCCATTATCTTTTTGGAAAGGCTCTCTGAAATAATGAATCGGTTGCTTTCCTCCGACCGTAGGATATACGATAAATTCATAATATTCTGCCGGTGAAAGAGCTATTGGCCCGAAGTTCCCAACTTCATCTGTTGTTACCGTTTGAAGAGACGAAATTAAACGCGTTCCATTTGTAGCATCCAACTGGTATACTTTTATCTCCGCATTGCGCTCGGGTTGGTTTTCTCCTA
>JALQTG010000236.1 GCA_023264075.1 Crocinitomicaceae bacterium | reverse complement strand
AGGGCATTAGAAGTTAACAAATTTTGTCACTTAGTTATTCGGGCATGATTTTCATTTTTTCCGCGAAATGATAACAATAATCGCGTAAATCCTCAGTGATTAATGTTTCCCCAGTAGATTTTTCAAATGTGTCGGCCATTGTTAGAAGCGTTTGATGAAAAAACTGCTTCATTTCCTCAATCGATAGATCTTTGGTCCACAAATCAATCTTCATCGTGTTTTTTTCACGAGGATCCCATAGCGACAGAAACATGGCACCAGCCTCTTGATTGTTTATATTTCCATCTTCTGCACTCCATTTCATGCGCACGGGTACATTGTTGCTGTTGGTTCCAACGTTTATTTCGATTTTTGATGTTTTTGCAATTTTATCTTCTTCCATGATTAGTCAATTTCGTATGCTTGTAATATCGTGTTATAATCTAATCCGATTAATTCTTGCAAAGATAAATCTTTATTGTTGGCCATGTAATTGGAGACCATTTTAAATCCTAAAAACTGTCCTAATCGATCAGGACCCTCCTCTGGAAGCCCTACGGTGTATGGTCCCTCATTGAGGATGTTCGCTTTGTCTCTCAAGTTGTTTTTAAAAAGCAATTCTTCTTTTACTAAGTACTCCCAGAATGCCAATTCATTCTCTTTAGCCCAAGAGTAATCGTCGTTAGAATAGCGCAGCGCGTAAGCGACTGATTCATTAGGGAAGGAGGCATGTAACACGTACATCACCTTTCCAGCCTGGATGATGTGATTAACTAAGTTTTCATCTATGTCCTTAAACAGCTTAGCTTGAATCCAAAATTGGAGCACATCACGCGGTAAGAATTCAACGTTCATGGCGTCTTTCTGCCATTGGTACAATTGATCTCCGGGTAAGTTTTTAATTACTGGTAATGAGGGGTCGAGGTAGTTTTCACCGGCAATTGTTAAGACGGTATCATTGGCTTTAATCCCACTAAAGAGTTTGTTCATGAGAACCAGTTTTTTGGGATATTGAGCGGTTGGAAAATGATAATTCAAATAACGAAAGGCCGTATTTACTTGTACATGTTTTTCTTCAAAGTTTGTAAAAAGAAGCTCTTTTTCCTTTTCTAGTTCTTGAATGTATTCGCTGCTATAGAATTGGTTGATTTTAGTGTAGATGCTAGAATCTATGGGAGATTGTAAATTCATCTCCAATTCATAGGTATATAAAAAACCAAGTTCTTCAACCAGTTTGTCGTGGTTATTCCTTAGCTCAACTGAGTCCGACGCACGAAGTAATGGATCCACCTGAATGAGCTTTGTGTTTACGTCTATAGCGTCAATATTAACGTCCAATGGATTACTCGAACAGCCAATAAGTACGAAATAAGTCATTGCCATAATGAGGATTACCAGTTGGGAAAGAATGCGAGAACGCGTATTCGATGGCTGTAAATCAATTGTGAACATGTCAAAAATATGGTGTTAAGGACAATAAACTTCTTTCTTTCTTCAGCAATAATGTTTAATATTGCGTCACAAATTTAAGAACTCAAAAGTATGAAAAAGTTACTTATTGCCATAACGATATCCACTTTGTTTGGAGGTGTAACCGCTCAAGAAGCTGCAGACAAAAAAGTTCAAGCAGGCTTAGTCCTAGGAGCGGGGTTAAATTTCACAGAACCTGAGACTAATTTAATATCTAAATCAGGAGCTGGAAGTGATTTATTGGTAGGAATGAGCGTTGACTGGCATTTCTTGGATAACATTGCTTTGTCTACAGGGCTTGAATTTGAATTTGATCGTTTTCGTCATTCGTTCAACGACTCCGTATATATGGAGTACTTTGACCGTGAGGTATTGACCAAGTCTTCAGAGCAAACACCAGACGGTGTGATGTTACTAGATGAGCGTCGTTACCGTTCGATTTACGCTGTATTGCCAGTAATGATTAAGTTTCAAACGAACTACCTGGGATATTTAAGATATTTTGGAAAGTTTGGAATGCGTAATTCATTCTTGTTGCAATCGAGAGGAGATAATTATGGTTCTAATTTCGATCCGTCAACTTTTACAATTACAGCAGGGGAAGAATTGTTGGATATGCGTATTCCTGGGGATATGTCGTTTTATAAAGGCTCTATCGGTTTGTCAGGTGGAGCAGAGTGGAATTTTTCTGGAGGAACATGTTTAGTAGGTGAGTTGGGTTATTATTATGGGTTCACGAACCTACACAATGGAGATGCATTGACTGGTGACGAGGACAAAAATAAGTCGCTCTATGAACTTACTGGAGCCGGCAGAGAATATGTTGTTCCAAATGCACGTCAAGGTCAATTGCTCGTGCGTGTTTCTCTGTTATTCTAAATAATTATTTGGTTGAATAAATCAGCGATAAGTGAGTTTATAGTGACATGGTTGAAGGATTATGTCACGTCTTCTGGCCTTCAAGGTTTTGTGGTTGGAGTGTCTGGTGGCGTAGATTCTGCGTTGACGGCAACTCTTTGTGCGATGACGGGAAAGCCGGTTTCCTTGGTGAATATGCCAATTCGCCAAAAGGAAGATCAATTCGATCGGTCGGCACAACAGATTGGTGCATTGGAAAAACGGTATCCGAATGTAACCGAGTATACGGTTGATTTAACGCCATCATTTACACAGTTTTCTAGAGATTTACCAGATTTTGCTGCAAATCATGCGTTGTCTATGGCAAATACTCGCGCTCGTTTGCGCATGACCACGTTATATGCTATTGGGCAATCGAAAGGTCTTCTAGTGGCCGGTACAGGAAATAAAGTGGAAGATTTCGGAGTTGGTTTTTTCACCAAATACGGTGATGGGGGAGTGGATATAAGCCCTATCGCTGACTTGATGAAAACTGAAGTGTTTGAATTGGCAGCTTTTCTTGGTGTAAATCAAGCGATTTTAGATGCTCCACCAACTGATGGCCTCTGGGAAGATGATCGCAGCGATGAACAACAATTGGGTGCGACCTATGCTGAATTGGAGTGGGCAATGACGTTTGAAGGGGATGAGACGACACTAAACGATCAAGAGAAGTATGTATTACTTACATATCGTCGTTTTAACGCTATGAATAAGCATAAAATGATACCAATTCCGGTCTGTACAATTCCGAAGGAATATAAGTTAATCTAAGCTTCTGGAGCCAATCTTAGTACGATACCATCGATTTCATCTGTGATATGTATTTGGCAACCTAAACGACTATTGTCTTTCACGAAAAAGGCTTGATCCAGCATGTCTAACTCATCGTCACTTTGTTCAGGTAATTCATGATCTGATTCTAAATAACATTGGCAAGTTGCGCACATCGCCATACCTCCACATGCTCCTTCTACTGGAAGTTCATAGGATTTACACACTTCCATGATGTTCATACTCATGTCGGTAGGCGCTTCTAACGTGTGTGTTTTCCCTTCTCTGTCGATAATATTCACAATGATGGTATTGTCTGCCATGGTATAATTTGTTTCTGCAAAAGTACTATTTTCTTTCTTTCAAATACAACATTCTCATAAAGAGAGTAAATACAAAGTATACCTGAAAAAAAAAGAGCCTTATCCATTGGATAAGGCTCTTTCTGTATTCTCAGAAAGTTTAGAAATTCCAAACATCATGTTCAATCAATCGAATCTCTTCTGTAATTCTTTTTGATTCCATTAAGGCATCAACTCCAATTCTATATTTGTCAATATGTCGGTCAAATACGTTAGATTCTTTGTGAATAAATGATGAGAATCTTCGTTTCCAAAAGAAGTCATCAAAGCTCATCCATTGTGAATCGTTTTTATCATTAAAAACAAAATAGTTATTGAAAACATAACGACAATCCGTCGGAAAATAAAGCCAAAATAATTCATCAGCACCGAGAATATTTCCGTCGTCATCGGTTTTGTAGGTTACTGGAGCTAAACCAATTATTCTAACGTCTAGAACTGATCGTTCTTTATCAAAGAACCAGTCCTCTTTAAGCCTATACTGCACAATATCTTCAGATTTAAACCAAAGTGTGTCACGTGGTGGGTATACGTAATTTCCTGACGCATCAATTGAATCTTCAGCGAAGTTCTGTACGTTGTGGCAGTAGGCGCAACCTTCTTTGGGTGCG
>JALQTG010000139.1 GCA_023264075.1 Crocinitomicaceae bacterium | reverse complement strand
AGACATTTCACGGGTCACCTCGAACCGAGAGTTCAACTCAGCATCAGCTTTTTCGTTCAATGTATCAATTAACACTTTATACAACGTGTTCATTCCTGGGTCGTTAAACTGAGACGCAATCGTACCGTGAACAGGCATTTCATCTACATTTTTCTCCCACAAATTATGGTTACGTTGATATTGCTTCCGCACATCTCTCAACGCATCCAATGCACCGCGCTTGTCGAACTTGTTCAACGCAATTACATCTGCGAAGTCCAGCATATCAATTTTCTCTAATTGAGTCGCAGCACCATATTCCGGTGTCATCACGTACAAACTCACATCCGAATGATCTAAAATCTCCGTATCTGATTGACCAATCCCAGAAGTCTCCAAGATAATCATATCATATTCGGCCGCTTTCAACACGAGTATCGCCTCTGCAACGTGTTTTGACAACGCTAAATTCGATTGACGCGTAGCCAATGAACGCATGTACACGCGTGAGTTTTTAATTGAGTTCATTCGGATTCTATCCCCCAGAAGCGCTCCACCTGTTTTTCGTTTGGATGGATCCACCGATACCACCGCAATTGTTTTATCTGTAAAATCAATCAAAAATCGACGTACTAATTCATCTACCAATGAAGACTTACCAGCACCTCCTGTTCCTGTAATACCGAGAACAGGGATATTCGTTTTGGCAGCCATGGCGTGCACTTTATCCAATAAATCTTTCGATTCTTCTGGGTAATTCTCTGCCGCTGAAATCACACGCGCAATCGCATGATGCTTTTTCGATGAAAGTAAATTCAACTCTTCTTCTCCAACGTTATTTCCAACAGGAAAATCAGCTTGTTGAATCAAGTCGTTAATCATCCCTTGAAGTCCCATTTCACGACCGTCATCTGGGTGATAAATACGCGTTATACCATATTCTTGCAGTTCTCTAATCTCTTCTGGAAGGATAGTTCCTCCACCACCACCAAAAATCTTTATATGCGGCGCACCCTTTTCTTTCAACAAATCATACATGTACTTAAAGTACTCCATATGTCCTCCCTGATAAGAAGTCATAGCAATGGCTTGTGCATCCTCTTGAATAGCTGTATCAACCACCTCTTCAACACTTCTATCATGTCCTAAGTGAATTACTTCACAGCCTGTTGCTTGGATAATTCGACGCATGATGTTAATCGCTGCATCGTGACCGTCAAACAATGAGGCTGCGGTAACAATACGTACTTTATTCGTGGGGATATAAGGGGCTATTTTTTCCATAGTCTATTTTCCGTTTGGGGCAAATATAATGAGAAAAGCGCTTAGAGAATTGGAGAAATGTGGGAAAGTTTGAGTTCGAAGATTGAGCGGTTAATTGGTTTGACGTTGCAGTTTGCAGGTTACAGGTTACAAGCTGTAACAACTACTGAGTATTTAGTATTATTTACAAGCAAAATCACTATTTTTCGAACGAAATTTAGAATTATGGCGCGCATAAAACCGTTTAAAGCAGTTCGTCCACGTAGAGATTTAGCTCATCTTGTGGCTTCTCGTCCCGTATACACGTACAAACAGAATATTCTAACGGCAAAGCTCGAAGAGAATCCATATACGTTTATACAAATCATCCATCCAGAATACGCGGAAGCCGACGACGCTAAAACTGCCCCGAATTCTCCAGAACGCTTCGAAAAAGTGCGCTTGAAGTTTGAAGAGTTCGTTCATGATGGTGTTTTAATGCAAGATACTGAAGATACACTCTATGTCTACAAACAGACAAAAGGCGAACACGAATACTTGGGGGTTATTGCTGGAGCAAGTATTGCTGAATATGCCGCCAATAAAATAAAAAAGCACGAAGCCACCTTAACCTCCCGGGAAGAAATGTTTACCAATTACCTCGATATCGTTGGATTCAATGCGGAGCCAGTATTGCTTTGTCACGAAAAAAATGACCTAATCGATGGCTTATTGGCTGAAATTACCACCTATCGACCAGAATACGAGTTCACCACAACCGACCATGTACGCCATGAACTTTGGTTGGTGCAAGGTAAACAAATGGAAGCATTGGGACAAGCCTATGATCGCCTAGACGCCCTGTATATTGCGGATGGACATCATCGCTCGGCCTCCTCTGCTCGACTGCACGAACGTATGATTGAACGTAATGGAGGAACAACGGGCTTAGAAAACCACGCTTATTTTTTAAGCTTTCTCATTAGTGAGGAACGCATGACAATTCTGCCTTTTAATCGACTCGTCAAAACGATGAATGGATTGAGCAAAGACGAGATGCTCAGCCGACTTTCGTTGAACTTTGATATCGCTCCTTTGAGTGCAGCAGCGGAACCAGAACAAATGCACGATATTCACCTTTACATGGACCAACAGTGGTATCGCATGCGAAGTAAAGGACACATCTTACACGTTCAAAATGCAGTAAACTCTATCGATGCAGAAATTCTTACACGGAATGTGTTATCACCTATCTTGGGTATTCACGATTTAAAAACGGATGAGAATATTCAATTCTTAAGTGGCGAGAGCAGCGCAAAGGGCATTGAACAAGCGGTAAACAAAGGTGTTTATAAAATGGGGTTTGCCTTATATCCTGTGACAATTGATCAAGTGAAGGCAGTTGCTGATGAAAATGCAATCATGCCTCCAAAATCAACTTGGGTTGAACCGAAACTAAGAAGCGGTTTGACCATCTATAAAATTGATGAATAATATGATTAGAGCGAATTTACAGCGTATTTTAGAAGAACTTCCAAAGGGCGTAACCCTTGTTGCTGTTTCCAAAACTAAACCCAATGAAGCAATATTAGAAGCATATAATGCAGGTCAACGTATTTTTGGGGAGAATAAGGTACAGGAAATGACACAAAAAGCCGAAATGCTTCCAAAGGATATCCAATGGCATTTAATTGGACATTTGCAGCGTAATAAGGTAAAATACATAGCTCCATTTGTCTCACTGATCCATGGCGTAGATACTTTTAAATTGCTTAAAGAGATTGATAAAGAAGGACGAAAAAATAACCGCATCATCGATGTGCTGCTTCAGTTTCACATTGCGCAAGAGGAGACGAAATTCGGATTTTCCTTTGAAGAGGCGCAAGAAATGTTGGAGGATCCAGAATTTTCTGCCATGGAGCATGTCAACATCCGCGGAGTAATGGGTATGGCGACCTTCACGGAGAATAAAAGTCAAGTAGCTGATGAGTTTCGGGCATTAAACAATTATTTCCTTACCTTGCAAGGTCACTTTTTTAAGTTTAACCCTACTTTCGACACTGTCTCTATGGGGATGAGTGGTGATTATGGCATTGCCATTGATGAAGGTAGCACCATGGTACGTATTGGGAGTTCAATTTTTGGAGAACGATGAAACTAGTCTTGAATTTAGCATGCATCCTTTTGCAGTTTAGCCTTAACGGACAACTTCCATATGCAGATAGTATAAAAAAACTACGTCAAGAAAAACAACAGTCCTTATTAGGAACGGATGACTTGCTTGACTCCCTGGAGCGCTCAAAAATTCTTTCCTTAGATTATTATCCAGTCAATGAAAGATGGATTAAACACGTTCAATTTGTTAAAGACAAAGGAAAGCCTTTTGAAATGCCCACCTCTACAGATCGGCTTCCCCGTTATCGGCGCGTCGGCTATGTCGATTTTCAGCATGAAGGTGAAACGCGTCGGCTTACCCTTTATAAAAACTTAGACCTTGTGGATCCTGAATACAAACACTATTACTTTCTTCCATTCAAGGATTTATCGGCACCCCATGAAACTTACGGTGCAGGTCGTTACATCGAACTGTATCACAACATTAAGAAAGAAAAAACGTTTACAGTCGACTTCAATACAGCGTTCAACCCGTATTGTGCGTATTCATACCGCTATTCTTGTCCAATTACCCCCGAAGAGAATCACGTAGATTTCCGAATAGAGGCTGGAGAGAAAGTGCCTGTGATGAACACCCACTAAGCTTTTTTTTCTCATCGAGTAAGAGAATTCCATCACCCGATACTCACTGCTTCTCGTGGCAAAACAATAGAAAATTCAGCACCTTCACCGGGGAATCCCTCTGCATATAAAAAACCATGGTGCGTATCTACAATCTTTTTACAAATTGCAAGGCCAATACCTGTCCCGGGGTACTCCGACTGACTGTGTAATCGTTGAAACACTTGAAAAATCTGAGCGTTGTATTCCTTTCCGAAACCAATGCCATTGTCGCGGTAACGAATTTTAATGAAATCCTTGGGAGAAGCAGGCTTAATCCGTTCTTCATCTTCTTTACTCAACGTCGTTAAAGCTATCTCAATGTGTGCATGCTGTCCTTCCTTTCGAAACTTAATCGAGTTACCAATTAAATTCGAGACCAACTGTTTAAGTTGGAAATCAATACACATTATT
>JALQTG010000115.1 GCA_023264075.1 Crocinitomicaceae bacterium | reverse complement strand
TGGTGCATCAGTATCAGAAACATTTAATAACGATGTTGATGCAACAAACTTTGCAAAGAATCAGTCTAAAAGAGCTTTTAAATAAAATACTCGCGTCTTTCATTTCGATAAGTTCAGGGGGAAGAACATTATCCTCCACCCTAAAAACGCGCTCTGGCCCGTATTTACTTACAAGCTCTAATATCTCCGATTTTCGCACCTGTTCAACATGTGAAAGGTCCAACACAACAATCTTTCGGGTGCGTTCTTTCGATGAAAACTGATACTCTAAAGCTTGCTCTAGGGCATCCAAATCCATATTGTAGGTGTCGTTAATAATGAGGTTGCCATTCACCCCTTCAAATACTTCTTGTCTACCTGATAACACTGGTAGATGAGCAATTCGTTCTTTCAACTTCGCGGGATCAACACCTAAGAATTCAGCAGCTTTCAGGCACAAAGCCCTGTTCTCGGGAAAGTTTTGCTGCTCAATTCCAAATTCTTTCCATTCGTCAATAGATGTTTCAATCGCGCTGATTTTATTTCTCCTAAATTGTGAATGATACTCCGTTAATATAAATGTGAAGTTTGTGTGAGCAAATAACTTCAGGTGCTCCGCTAAATGTTCTTCTTTGGATCGAAAGTTTTGTTCGTAGTGTTTTCCTATTCCTGTAAAAATACCCAACGTAGGAGAGATTAATTCTTCCAGCCGATCCATCTCGTAGGGGTGTGAAATATCTGCTTCAATCAATGCAATTTCATGGTGTTCATTGAGCTCGAGTAGAGATTGTGCGACACCAAGTTGAGAATTATAACTTTTTGGGGTACGGCCTACCCTAAAATCCTCTTTAAGTAAATAATACAGCCACTCTTTAGTTGTTGTTTTACCGAGACTTCCAGTAATTGCAATTACTGGTATCGTAAATCGATTACGATGTTCTTTTGCCAATTCTTGAAATGCGTAAAGTGTGTTCTCAACATAAATAACCGAAGTATCTTCAGGCAGGTCAACATCTTGACTCACCACAAAACAACGCACCCCTTTATCATATGCCTTTTGGACAAATTCATGCCCGTCTCGATGACCTATAAATGCAAAAAAAACACCATCCCGTGTGGTTGTTATTTTTCTTGTATCATAGATAACAATATCAACATTTCCAGACACCTCTTGTACTAACCGCCCATTCACGTAAGAGCAAAGTTCGCTATGTGTCAATCCTAATTTCAATGTTGAATTTTGTTATAGCACGCACGGCACAGTGGCTCATACTCATCTTTAGCTCCTAGCATCACCTGGTTGTCGTCTTTCTTTTTTCGATGCGAAAACTGGGCAGGAATACCACACGACATGCAAATGGCATGAACCTTTGTCACATACTCCGCACAGGACAATAATAAAGGCATTGGTCCAAAAGGAACTCCCTTAAAATCCATATCTAATCCCGCACAAATAACACGTACACCCCTATTCGCCAAGTCGCTGGTTACCCGAACAATTTCAGGATCAAAAAACTGCACCTCATCGATCGCAACTAAACGTTCTTTTTTCCAATGATCGTAGAGGTCTGTCGCTTTTTCTAACTGTATCGCTTCAAACGAAGAGCCGTTATGACTCATGACTTGTTCTTCGGCGTAACGATTGTCCAGTTTTGGTTTAAAAAGCAATAATTTTTGATTAGCAAATTCAGCTCGACGCAATCTTCGTATGAGTTCTTCTGTCTTACCCGAAAACATGGAGCCACAAATCACTTCTATCCAACCGTGAGGCTTGCCATCTTGAGGAAATTGCTCTAAAAACATCGATTACTTTTATTATTCTCATCAAATTTAGGGAAACTTGTTATTCAAGAATTTTTATTTCCTCGAAGTAATCAAAAGTTATTCACGATTACCGGTCGTTTTTCCACTAAAAAAATGAAACATATCCAAAATGAACCTTTCCATCCCTCAGCAACATTCGATTGTCAAACTGTTTTCCTATTCCATATGAGATGGAAAAAACACCGATATTCGTGCCAAAACTAAACCCTGCACCCGTTCCAAAAGGGGTGTCGAAATAATACTGTTGGGCTCCATTTTCATAAAAAGACTGGTCGTAAAAAAGAAATGCGTGGGAGTTTCTATCTACTAGAAATCGATATTCTATCGTGAACGTGCTTCGTGTTGAGGCAAAAAGCTCTTCTTCATCAAACCCTCGTTGGGTTGTTAGTCCACCAAAGCGATTTAATTCATTCGTAAAAACTTCAGGTGCATAATACGCTCGCGTGCTATTGGCTATACGCAGCACGTGGCGCTTCGCTAAAGGAATAAACCATTCTAGGTCAAGCCGGGCAGCGTAAGTGGTTGAACTTGTTACACTATCAGACGCTGGCAAACGACTCGTGCGAGCTCCTATCAACCCGTTAACTTCTAAAAAGAATCCTTTCGACGGATTGGGCAAATAATCCAATTGTCGACGGAAAAAACCCAATCCGTACCGATTATTTGATACACTCGATAAATTCCCAAGCACACCCGATTGTCCACCCGAAAGTAAATTAGAATTTTCCCCCTCATAAAACACTTTTACATAGCTTCCTCCAGATAGAAAATATTGCACTCCAATTCTCCCTATTGTTGTCAAAAAAGTAGTGTCTCTTTTGTATAAATCGAATGCCCCATCAATTCCAAATGGGGTGTTAAATAAAAATGGATAATTTAATTTGATTTTTAAGTCTTGTGTCTGTGGTTGTAAACTCCTCCAGTTCACATCGAACAACTCACCTCGCTTTAAGACATTTTGAAGTTTCAACCGAACATCTCCTGTGAATACACTTTTTCCAGTAATGCTGTTGGGCTGCAATCCAACTACCCCGTTGACCAAGCTTACCGGGGCGGTTTTTAGGTACAAAAACAATTCGAAGCCCTCTGGTGTGAACAACAATTCATGCGGTTTTATCTCCTCTAAAAACAACACCTGCTTGATGCGCGCAGAAATCAAGTCCAACCGCTGTTGGTTAAAATAATCCCCTTCTTTGATCGCTATAAGATTGGTTAAAAACTTCTCACTGACTTCTGCTTCACCTTTGATGTGGATTTTTGTCAGTGCCACTTCTGGTCCCCTGTTAACTACTAAGTCCGCGCGGTTTTCCGCAGCATATACCCCGTCCCATTTTAGGCGTACATTCGCGTATGGAAAGCCATGGTTCTCGAGGTAACTCAGCACTTCCGACAGCACCCGCTCCACCTCTACAGGAGAAAAAGAAGTGTTGCGCAAGAACCGTTCGCTTAACTTTGGTATCTTCCGTATTAAAAATCGATCCTCTTCCGACACACTAATTTCCAACCGATTGAACTGCGGTCCTTCATACAAGTACGCGCTTGCGGAAATTGAATCGTTCCAAACTAACGAGTCAATGTTCGCCAATACATATCCCTTGCGCACCGTTTCATTACGTACTTCTTTGGTATAATTCAGGAGCTCTTTTTTTGATTTGAAATGGTGCGTTTTCTTGAATTCCCATGCTTCTTCATTTTGTTGATAAAATGACAATCGGAATTTTTTTTGTCCAACCGCGACAAAATGAACCAAACAAATGAAAAGGAGGGTATATCTTAGCATGTCAAAGTTGAACGCTGTTTAAATTCATAGTTAAAACGTGCAATTTAGTGAAGTATTGAAAACGAATACTGAATTAAGCCATATTTTCTCTATATTTGGACACTAAACAAACACAACAACATTAATTCTATCGGTATGAAAAAGATTTTTGCGCTTGCACTATTGGGTCTATCACTTACAGCTGTAATCGCTTCATGTGGTTCTAAAAAAGCACATTGCGAGGCGTTTGGGAGTGATAAATTCGTGACCGCAGACCACAATAAAACTGTAGAAAAGAACTAGTTTTTTCTCTGTTGAATCTATTAGCCGCCAAGTTTGAGCGGCTTTTTCTGTTTCGTGACAACTCGTGTAGGTTATAAGTTAATCCGAATACCTGGTCCGATTAAATAGAAAAACTTGTCTTCATTCAAGAAGTAACCAAATCCAGCGTACAACGGAAAAGAAAACCTTCGTTCTTTTCGAGTAGGATAAACGGACCCCAGAATAACTATTCCCAGGTCGCGTTCAGCATCAGGATTAAAATTAAATGCGTTTTTAGCAAGAAAACCAGCACCTATCTTATAGGGTCTTAATCGTTGGATTTCACCTTTCTGATAAAATGAAAATTGTGCCAACATAGAGAGAGAAATACCGCTTAGGCCAGGAAAACCATCCACTCCCACTTTCTTAATGAGTAATCCACCAGGAATAGAGAGGTCAACATCAAACGTCACCAGCTTTTCTTTAATGATCTCCACACGCTCTGTATACCCCTTCCCTCCGTAAAAGTCTTTCCGGTGCTTAATAATTAATTCTATTTTAGACCAATTATCCAATGTGTGCGTTTTGTTAGAAATAACATCATTAATCGACACTACCTCATTCATACACCCGTTTGAGTTCGAGTACATAAAATACCTCGGAGAACCATCTCCTGGACACACTTCTATGTTATCAATCACTTGCTTCTCAACAAGGATGTTTCGGTTATCAATTACCCGTACCTCAACCTCTAAATATTGTTTTCCGTATAACTCTGTTGCGTCATCGATTAAGTAGCCATCAAATCGCAGGTTTATATTTCCGATTGTTCCGCGTTTTAAAATCGGCTGAGCAACTTCGTTCGCTCGTATTGGCGTTCCTCCATATTCAATCACCACAAAATCCAACTCCCTGGGACGCAAGTGTTCTCGAATATCAAACGTTTTCCCCGTATTGGTGCGCTGGTTAAAAATAGAAATTGACTTTTTCTTTATGGAAATTGGTACTTCTAGTTTGTAGTGAACAACATTCTCATTCCGTAAAATAGTGTCGGTGCTCACATCCTTCAGGTCCTCAAAATAAAACCGTGTTCTATTCAAGCTTTCTCCTTCTAATCGCACTTCAACTGTTTCTCCGGGAAACAAAACATTGCTTTCCACCCATGCACCCCCTTTTCGCAAGACACTGATTCGATTGATTTTGGGTTCAGGTACGATGGTGATGTTGGTGATAAACTTCGAGTCATCACCGTCCTTAAGGTACAAATACCCTTCAGACTGATTGTGGTAATTATAGGGCCTTAAAATACATAGGACCTTATCACTTGTCAACCGGCGTACCGTAAATAATTCTCCGATAAGAGGGCCTCCAGGCGAGTCACTATTTTCTATCCGGTACGTTTTGTTTAATTGCAATAAACGGTGGTTTTCAAGCTGTACCTCAACACCTTCTTTTTGATTTCGTTCCCAAATAACTTCGCGCACATCAAACCTTAAAAAACTCAATCGACTACCGCGTGCATTTAACTCAACCCCTTGCTTTGGGAGAATAAAACTCGGTTTTCCATTAGTGAAATTTGGACGAATAAGGTTGAATTCTAATGTGAATAACAATTTTCCAGACTGTGTAGGCAATACAACAACATAGAGCCGAGGACCCTTCCTTACGAAGCGGTACTCCAAACCTTCTCCTTTTTTCCATCGTTCGTCCACAACCAAGTTGTCGATTTGATTTGAAATTACTTCGAACGATTTTTCTTCTCCGATGAACAAATCCCCTTCTCCAGGGTAAAGGGTGGCATACGTCTGCGAATACGGATAAACTGGTAAGAAAAGCGTTGTTCCCTCCGATGTTGACAATTTAATCCCTGCAAATTCCGTTTTCGTTAAGTCAGAAAACTTAACACGACCGCGATAATATCGTCCATTTATAAGTTCCAATGAATCCAGAATGGTGTAATCCCCGCTCGATAGCAGTTGAAGGCCTGAAGGAGAGTTTGCTTTTCGATATAAACGGATCTCTACCACCGCACGAATATCTGAGAACTCAAATGGAAGATAATATTCCCCTCCAACTTTAATTTTGTTTTTATAGTAGGAAAACACCGTGGTGTCTATTCGAAGCTCAACATCAGCAAACGAAGATGAAAAAGGATTCTGTTCTTGCGCCCAAACTGTATAGGACTTTAAGAACCCCATCAACAGCGCAAAAAACAACATTTTAACACGCTTTACCCCCATATTTACAAAGTTAAGAATATTCACACAACGAAAAGGTCGCGCGCAATTTTATCTGCGCGCAATCGACCCTTTTTTGTCAGTATAATTTGATTCCTATCCCGGATCAACTCCAAATTATTCACCGCAGCGTCGATATAAGCTATAAAAGCTTTTTCCAATGGAAGAATTCTTTCCAGTTCGAGTAAATTTACCCCCCACTTTGTGCGTAACCCCGTCATAAGGAGTTCGTTAAACCTGTCCTGAGGGGTTAATACTTCTTCCTCTAGGCAGCTGGCACCTGATTGGAGCGCTTTTATGTAACGTTGATTGTTCGAAACATTCCACGCGCGTTTTTCTCCGTTAAATGAGTGTGCGGACGGACCGATACCTATGTATGTCTTTCCTCTCCAATAGTTTGTATTGTGTTTTGCATACTTATTGTTGCGTGCAAAATTCGAAATCTCATACTGCTCGTATCCTTGGTTTTCCAGAAAATCAAGCAGCACATCAAACTGATCGGCTTGTTGCTCTTCTGGAACCCGAGCTATTTTGCCTTTCTTCGTCCACACGTCAAGTACTGTATTCTCCTCAACGGTTAAGCAATACGCTGAGATATGATCAAGCCCTAAATCGACCGCTTTTGTTAAATTGATTTTCCATTCTTCGTTCGAAACATTTGGTAATCCATAGATTAAATCAATAGTTACCAAAAACCCCTGTTGTTTCGCAAGCTCAATACTACGAATTGACTCTTCGGAAGTATGGGCGCGATTCATCCATTTTAAATCGTTGTCGTCAAATGATTGGACGCCGATACTTAAACGATTTATGCCTGCTGTTTTCCACTGAGTCATCATGTTTTGTTCAATATCGTCTGGATTAGCCTCCAACGTAACTTCCATATCTGGCGCGCAATTAAAGTTAGCCTGAATAGCCACAAGAATCCTAGTGAGTTCGCCCTGTGTTAGGAGTGAAGGAGTTCCTCCTCCAAAATAAATAGTCTCTACCACCTCTTCTTGTAAGTATGCCTTCCTGGAAACGATCTCCTTTAATAAAGCAAGTATAAGCTCCTCTCGGTAAGCCTCAAACGTAGTGCTAAAGTGAAAATCACAGTAGGTACATGCTTTCTTACAAAAAGGAATGTGAACATAGACTCCTGCCATTCTGCAAAGATATTAAGACTTTGAGACAAAAGACGACACCACATTCTTATGGAGTGTTTTTTTTGTACTTTTGAATCGTGCAGTTCAAAAACGTAATAGGGCTAGAAAGTCAGAAGCAACAGTTGATTAAAGACGTTCAAAACGATCGTATTAGTCACGCCCAGTTGTTTTTGGGGAAAATGGGGTTTGGTAGTCTTCCACTCGCCTTAGCTTTCGTTCAATACTTATTTTGTAAAGCTCGGACCACTGAAGACAGTTGTGGAACATGTTCCTCATGTAACAAAATTCGGGACCTTCAGCATCCTGATGTCCACTTTACATTCCCGACCGTTCAATCTCTTTCCAACACATCTGACCCTCAATTCCCTCTTTGGAAAGAACAAATTTTACAAAAACCTTATCTGACATTAAATAATTGGATTGAAGCCTCTGATGAAAAAGGAAGAAATCCGATTATCTCTAAGTTTCAAAGTCAAGAGATCATAAAAAAGCTTTCCCTCAAATCATATGAAGGCGGTTATAAAGTGAGCATTATTTGGATGGCAGACACTATGAATGATGCTTGCGCTAATAAACTCTTGAAAATAATCGAAGAGCCCCCGGCAAAAACATTATTCATTCTTTTGGTAGAAAATCAAGCATCAATGATGCCTACCATTTTGAGTCGAACACAACTTCTGAAAATACACCCTCTTACGGACGATTCGCTTTCGGCGTATATTAAAAACCAAGGCGTTCAATCAACCGATGTAATCCAAAGTATTGTTTCGCGTGCAAATGGTGATGTTAATCAAGCGAATGAAATGTTGCGTGCTGCGGGAGAAAACAATGAAAACAGAGAAGACTTCATTCAATTAATGCGTGTGTGTTACAAAAAGGATGTGATACCAATGCTAGACTGGGCGGCACACATGTCAGAAAAGGGGCGTGAACAACAAAAACACTTTCTGGAATACGGCCTCTATATGGTGCGTCAAAGCATTATGAAAAACTATACCGACAATCAATTGGTACGTGCATCTGCAGAGGAAAAAGCTTTCTTAGAAAAGTTTGCACGTTTTATTTCTGGAAATAATGTTCTTTCGTTTATGAAGTTATTTGATGACGCCCATTATAGTGTCCTTCGTAACGCCCATTCAAAATTGTTATTCACAAATATTACGTTTGAGGTTATGCGTTATATTCATCGTGCATAACCATTCCTATTTCTGAACAAACCCCTTTAGCCACTCTATAGCCTCCTCCTCCGTAGAGAAAAAACCCGTTGGCACTTCAGGTTTATTTAGTTTTAAATAAATTTTGGCCGCCAATCGTTGAGAAAAACTCCCAATAACAAATCCATCGGCAAGTACAAGTCCTGTTCTAGGCCTAGATGAAATATATTCTTTCACCTCCTTTGAAGGTGTTAAAAACCTGTATTCAGAAGTGCATAAAATAGGGAATTTCCTTCCTTCAGAGATAGACTCTCGTGCCTCAAAAATTTCTTTCGAGTTTTCCATTTCAAATGAAGAGCTTACCTTAATGTGCACGTGCATAACACCATCTTCTCGTATGGATATTTTCGCCGATGGCACTTCAACTTCCTTCAACATTGTCATGTATCTGTTATATTGTTACACAAAGTTAATGTAAACACAATAAAAACAAGTAGTTAAACCCAACTCTTTTTTGAACATCCACTTAATAAACTGACAAATATCAGTTTGTTTTCCTGCGATTTGTCATGTTTTAATCAGTTAAGTCTTGCTCTATTTGTTGAACACATTAAAACAAGAAGTTATGTCTAATGAAGTAAGCGCACAAAATGGTGTTTGGGACAAGATGTTCAATGGAAACCTTGAAATGAACCGTTATGCTATAATCAGCGCGGTACTGTTAATTGTTGGATGTCTTGGGGGATTGACCGTTGGATACGGTGCAATTAATCACACTTGGCAATTAATTGTTGTTGTGATTCCTACCATGACGACCTTGTCTTTGCTTTTAGCTGTTTCTCCATTAAAATGGATTTTAAATATGGCGGTTATATCAGTATTGATTAACGTCTCTATCATCATTATGAATCTGCTTGCCTAAATCATTGCTCCGCAAAAGGCTCAAATGTTCAATGAATTTCATCTCAATGCCGAGGGGCAGAGGTGAAATTCTTGTTTTTGATCGTAAAATATCCCAGCTTATAAAAAGCGAAACAAGCTAAGCTAACAACACCTCTCTTAAGAAAAAACAACAACACCGGTGCCGTCAGCTTGTGCAACCAATAGATCAACCCACTCAACGATTTTAGTTTTTTAGCAGTCCTTAACAATTGGATTTCTCTTTCTAATTCTTTAGGAAATTCGTAGTTATGAATTAACAACACCAAGTTTTCAACCGCTCGTTCCGTTTTGGATATAAACAACTCATTGGTTTCAATATCACCATTTAAAATTGGATTTTCTATATGTTTTATCGCAATTCCTGCACGCATCAATTCAATTCCGAACAAGGTGTCTTCATGGCCATAATCTGTAAGGCGCTCATCAAATCGAATCGCCTCTAATAATTCACTGGTTATCAAAAAATTATTCGTCATAAACGATTCGTTTGGATTGCGTGACCTTTCAATTGCTGACTTAGACTCTCTGTGAATTCCATATGTCCAGCGAAGCAACTGCTGTCTTGAAGGGCGCTCCATTGGATACACGCGACCTCCACAAATCACTGGATGATTTGGGCACAACGCATCTAAATAAGTGCGCAAAAAGGCGGGAGCAATAATCAATGAATCTCCGTCTAAAAAGAGCAACTGCTCCTGTTGCGTATGCTCCAAAAACAAATTTCTAATTTTTGCGCGTCCGACATTTTTAGAAAGTTCTACATACTTTACGTGCTGCTCGATGGGCGCATTCAAAGAACGGAATTCCGCGTTCGAACAATCATCAATAACAACGATTTCGCACGGAAGTTGAAATGAAGAAATCTCTGTCACCAACGCGTTGACCAGAGGGTTAACATCAAAATTATACACCGGTATACAAATCGCGAGCATTGGACTGTGTTATAAAATTCGTTTCGTGAACAGCTGATACGGTTCATTTTTGGCACCAAAACCACTATAAAATCGAGCTAATGACGGAATACTAGACCCTTCAAAGTCTAAGGCAAATTGTTTCGGTATTAGTTTTTGAATCACCTCATCTATAATCAGCGTAGACGCCAGGCACTCTTTCCCCTTTTTGGAACTGGCCAACATAATCATGTACCAGCGTTGGTGAAATTCGACAAATAGTGCGCCTGACACCAACACTCCATCTAGTTTTACTCCTATGGTATGAAGTATTGATTTATTCAACGCAACACCACAAACATTTTTTAAAAGACTGTAATCTATCTTGTCTATCTCACTTCCTTTATTCGCGATGAACAAGTCTATAACAGAAAGAAAGTTGGCTTTCGAGTCAATTGAAAGAGGATATTTTGACGCCGTTTTTAAATTTCGCTTTGTTTGATTGGAATATCCCTCCTTAAAATCTTGTGTCGCATACACTACAAAATTATCGCGTAGCGCACATCCTTCGTGAAAAGGATTGCTGTGATTTAACGCAATATCCTGTCGTACATAAAAAGAGGGAATAGCACCTAAAAACAGCTCTATGATCTCTTGCGTAATGGGGTCTTTTCCAAACACTCCTAATTGTTGACAAAAAGGAGGAACTCCAATATATTTAATGGTTTTTAATTTCCGCTTAACCGTTAATGGAAAAACATAAGCGTAATCGCCTATAATTAATGCCTCCCAGTTGGGGGAGACGTTATCCAAGTACCAAGAAAGCGCATATAATGTTGGGAAGGACGATGTTTGAATACACGCATCCCACTTTTTCTCATCGAGCTGAGTTCGTTTGATGTGTCGCACCTGCAGGTTTCCGCTCACGGCCTCTTTTGTTTTATTTCTTTCTTGTCGAACTACTTGCATTTAGGCACTACTTGTCCAATTCTCTAAATACTATTTTACGTGCACTAAGAATTTCCATGTAAATTAGCACCTCAAATCAAAAGTACATTATTTTAAACTATTTTGTCTAAGAGAGCCATAATAACTGTCACCAACGACTTGTCAACAGATCAACGCGTCCATAAGGTTGCGCTTACGCTCCAAGAGCTGGGATATGACGTTTTATTAGTTGGAAGACGCTTGAAAAACAGTGTGCCACTAGAGCGAACGTATAGAACAAAGCGCTTTCAACTGCTCTTTAACAAGGGGTTTTTGTTCTATGCGAACCACAATATCCGACTTTTTTGGTTTTTATTATTCCGTCGGTTCGACCTAGTTTGGTCGGTAGATTTGGATACACTATGGGCAGGGTTTATGTATTCAAAAGTTAAAAAAACCAACTTGGTTTATGATTCACACGAACTGTTCACGGAAGTTCCAGAGCTGTCGAACCGTCCTTTTGTGAAGCGCTTTTGGACAAGAATTGAACGTAAGATATTTCCAAAGTTAAGGACCGTATTTACAGTTAGCGAGCCTATTGCAACGCATTATTCCAAGAAGTATGGTGTGCACGTTCATGTTTTACGCAATTTGCCCTTAAGAAAGGATGTGAAACACTCGCTAGCATTGGTAAACAAAATTATTCTCTACCAAGGGGCTGTTAATATGAATCGGGGAGTAGAAGAGTTAGTGCTCGCGATGAAAGACATCTACCATGCAAAACTGATCGTTATTGGCGATGGTGATGTGTTTCAGGAGGTTGAACGACTTGTTTTGGTAAACGAATTATCCGAAAAAGTTCAACTTCTGGGAAAAGTACCGTTCGAGCAACTAGATGCGCTAACTCAAACGGCAACCATAGGCGTAAGTTTAGAAAAAGGTGATTCCATGAGTTATCATTACTCACTACCAAATAAGATCTTTGATTATATCAAAAATGGCATTCCTGTTTTAGTATCAGCACTTCCTGAAACAACGAAGCTCGTAAAGCAGTATGGTCTAGGAAAAACTATCGAATCAATTACTCCGCAAAAAATCGCCGTGACTCTTCAGGAAATGCTATCTGATGAACAGGAGTTATTACGCCTTTCTCAGAATTGTAAGATCGCCCATCAAGAACTCAATTGGGAACGAGAAAAAGAAATAATCATTTCTTTATTGAAGTAATTGAGTTCTTCTACTGAATAACAACCACCTCTTTCAACTTGTACCGGTCAAACCGTTCAAAATAGAACAGTCTATTTTCCTCATTAGGCAGAACCCAATACTTGTGAAAACCTAACGGGGCGGATCCAGAATAACCGTTTACAGACTTCAATTTTAATGACTGTGCGGCGAGCATTACATCTAATTGTATGTGAGCAATCGGTTCGTCTATTTCTGCAGGTTCATAAGAAATAACCGTTCCCTTAGAAAGATGCTCAAGTTTTGCCGTCATTTCATTGTGACGCTCAATAAACACCGATTTTGACGTTCTCAACACCGAATCGGGATTAACATAATTATCCAACACCAAGAGGGTCAAAGAGAATAGAAAAGCATAGGGTCTCCATTTGACAGTTGTTTTTTGTACGAGGATTACAACCAAGATACCCAAAGAAAGGCCAAAGAAAAGGAGTTCAATGTTAATAATTCGGGTCAATGAACGCATAGCGGAAAACCCGGGAAACAATTGAACAAAATAATAAAGGGATGCCTCTCCCCATCGAAGAAAAACGAACCAAGTAATAACACCGGCAATCACAAAACTACGATTTGGTCGTGTCCATCTAAAATAAGTTGGCCTTACAAACAGGCGCACAGCAACAAATACAAAGGCGCCCAAGGCGAGCCATCCAGGAAAAATCCAATGGTCCCAAAATGCAGAGTAATGGCTAGTTGTGGAAACCAAATATTCATGGGCTAACGTTCCTGGAGGAGCGGAAACATAACTCATTGGCGTTGGGAGTGAACCCACTATCTGAGAATAATCAAACAACGCGCTTGTTTTTGCCCTGCGCAAATACGGAAGAAACAAAACCAATAAACCAACAACGTTTAACACAATAGCGAGCGTATATAACATCATTTGTCGGGGAGGCTGAAGAGCAGCAAACAGCGCTTTTCGCTCTTTCCAACCATAATTTATTCCTACGGCCGCAAAAGGAATTACGAGCATAAACCCAAGGTAAATACCACAGTAAAACTGGTAAACGACAAGGGAAAGCGACAACATAAAATAAACCCACTTTTTTTTCTCAATCCAGATAATCAAAAAAAACATCGACAACGGAATAGCAAAACGTGGATAAAGTTGTGCATGATTCATTTGGGCGGCCAAACCCACAGAAAAAGCGAAAACATATGCCCCCAAAGCGGAAGCTAACGGAGCTTTCAAGAGCTTCTGCAACAACGCATATGCACTACTAAAATTTAGTATCCCCAAAACAATCGTCCAAAGTTGAAAACTCGTAAATATTGACGCGCCAAATAACCGAAACACTGCATAAATAGGTGCTGTTCCTAATAGATTGTCTGATAAAGAAATAACCTCTGGTTCTGGGTACATAAACCCTGCGCTCCAATAATTGTCAACCTCCCCAAAAAGATATTGTTTACCATGTTCGAGTATAAATAAGTTAAACCGAGTGTCCCCTAAATCCCCTGGCAAATATTCCAATTGCCAGCCTATGTGGGGAACAAGTTGAACAACCAACCCAGTAATTAGCGTTACAACAAAATATATCCCTTGAACCCTCAACCTACTCAGTCTTTAAGAAAAACATAGTTAACTTCAATTATTTTATTTAGCCGGAGACCTTTAGGTGTTGCACCAATTGAGAACCTAACCTCTGACAGAAGGCCGATATCGGAACGTACCATTTCCATTGATAGCAATTTTACAAAATCACCTGTAGACGTAAAAACACTATCGTTCTTTGCCAACCACAATCCTTTTGGACTATAAACATATGTTCCCTTTAGGTTCAACCCTTGTTCACTTCGTTTATCTCCACTGGGAAAGGAGGTGTTTTCATAAAACTTAAATTCAGCAAGGACATCTTCATTTACTAAATCTGTTAAACCAAACGCTTTTTCATATTGCAGTGGTAATCCGTAATAAAAAATATCTTCTTTGTTTGTTTCAAGTTTGTCCACAAACAGAATGTTTTGATTTTCAGCGTTGGAAATGTAAATATGCGTTTCTTTTTCTATAGATGTTGTGTTCACAAAATTCAACGATCCAATAGGCCCCACTTTGAACTCTAAACGATCAAACCTCTGTAAATCGGATGCCGTTCGAAAAAGTTGTGCGCCCTTTTTGCCCACACGCGAACTCTTCACCTTTTCAATCCTAGGTAAAGAGTACCCGAGAGAGTCCGGTGGAGTAGGATAAAGAAAAGAAACTTTGAATATCTGAGCCAGCTCATAGTAGTCAATAAATTGTACCTTCTTCACGTGGCCCTCCCTCGTAAAATTATAGGCGAAGGAATAATCTAACTCTTTTTTAAACGTCGAATCCGTTTTCCAGTCCAACAAATACACATCTAAGTATACTGAATCAATTGCTTTTTCAGCAACCATTGCTGGATTAAACCAATTGGGGAAACTAACATTAAAGAGGTTTGGTTCAGAAAAAGTCAAGGGATGAATTACGTCTTCCTCTGTAAATTCAATCTGCTCTTTCTCAACTTCCTGAGTTACTTCATCCGAGCAAGAAACCCAAAAAACACAGGATAAAAATATGACACCAGTTCTTTTCATTATAGCTCAAAAGATTCACCGCGCTCAGGAATAACAACATCCCTATAGCCAATTTTTCTCAATCTACCAGCGTAGTTTTCAATCACTTTCTCCTCACCATGAACCAAAAACAATTTTCTAACTTTAGAAGGGTCTTGATTCTTTAAGTAGCTAATCATTTCTTTGTAATCCCCGTGTGCGCTGAGAGAAGAAACTACTTTTATTTCCGCCTCCACTCTTTTTGACTCCCCAAAAATGGTCACCTCCTTCTCTCCACGCTGCAGCTTACCCCCCAGAGAGTTCGGTTCAGCGTACCCTACAAAAAGAATTGTATTTCGGGCATTCTCAATTCCATGAAAAATGTGATGTTTGACTCTTCCTGCATCCGCCATTCCAGCGGCAGAAATAATTACACACGGCTCTTTGGATGTATTTAGTTTTTGAGAATCTTCTTTCTTTTTTACATAAGTAAGTTTCTCAAAACCAAATGGATCTGAACGAGAATCAATAAATCGCTGTACTTGACTATTTAATAGATAACTAAATTGTTTGGTGATTACCGTTGCATCAACAGCTAGTGGACTGTCAACATATATTTTTATCTCTGGCAACAATCCATGTAAATCTAATTTGTTCAAGGCAAACACAATTTCTTGTGTTCTACCTAAACTAAATGCTGGAATTATCAACTTACCTTTCTTTTCTTTGACGGTATAGATGATGGCATTTAAAATCGCCTGTTCCGCATCAATCGTAGTATCGTGCAGTCGATCCCCATATGTAGATTCACAAATCAAAATATCTGCAAACGGCGGAATCTCAGGGTCCTTAATAAGAGACGTGTTGAACCGTCCAATGTCTGCCGTAAAGAGCACCGACGTTTTTTCGGAAATCTCATCAATGTCCAAATATATTGCTGCGCTTCCGAGAATATGACCATTTGGAATAAACGTAGCTTTAATTCCATCTATGATTGCCGTTTGGACGTTTTCTTCAACGATAACAAACTGTTCCAACGCTTGTGAAACATCTTCTTGCTCATAGAGGGGCTCATATGCGTCCTTTTCTGAGCGATTATTTCTTTTATTGGAATAGCGCACATCAAATTCTTGAATAAACGCACTATCTCGTAGCATAATTTGACACAACGCGAACGTGGCTTTTGTACAGTAAATTGGTCCTTCAAAGCCGTCTTTAACATATTTAGGAATCAGTCCTGAATGATCAATATGTGCATGAGAAAGTAATATTGCATCTAATTCAGTAGGCTCAATGACATCGTTATCATTTAGCTCAAAAGTCTGCTTTCCAAGACCTTGATACATTCCGCAATCAAGCAAAACCTTTTTATTATCCCATAATTCAATAAGGTGTTTACTTCCTGTAACTGTTTTTGCTGCTCCTGCGAATTTGATTTTCATTGGTTCTACTTTGTGATTGACATATGAAGTAAAGGTAAAAAATATATTCTCTTAACACCACTGTCCTTCTCAATACATTTTGGCTTTTGCAACCTCAAAGCTTTAATGTACCTTTGCACTATGGAATTGAGGCCTATAACAGATTGGTTGCCGCTGACAATGAAAGAAGTCGAGAAGCGCGGTTGGGAGGATATTGACGTTGTGTTAATTTCTGGGGATGCTTATGTGGACCACCCGTCTTTTGGTACAGCTGTGATCGGCCGTATCATAGAGGATGAGGGGTTTCGCGTAGCAATTGTAGCTCAACCGAACTGGAAAGACGACCTCCGCGACTTTAAAAAGTTCGGAAAGCCCAAGTACTTTTTTGGTGTTACTGCAGGCTGTATGGACTCCATGGTGAACCACTACACAGCGAATAAACGATTGCGATCAACGGATGCTTATACGGCAGGAGGTGAGTCTGGGTTTAGGCCTGATTACGCAACCATTACATACTCCAAAATTCTGAAGCAACTCTTTCCGGAAGTTCCTGTATTGATTGGAGGAATTGAGGCGTCGTTGAGACGTGTCACTCATTATGATTATTGGAGTGATCAGTTGATGCCCAGTATTTTGGTTGATTCAAAAGCAGACATGCTTGTGTATGGGATGGGCGACCAACCACTTCGAGAAATCCTCCAGCTATTAAAAAAAGGGGTGCCGTTCCAGTCGTTAAAAACAATTAAACAAACCGCATTTCTTCAACCAAAAACAGAGGAATTACCTAAAAACAAAAACTGGGAAACCGTGGAGCTTGCTTCACATGAAGTATGTTTAGAAGATAAATTGAAATACGCGGCCAACTTTAAAATTGTGGAAGTTGAGTCGAATAAATGGCAAGCCAATCGGATAACTCAGTCGATTGGGGAGCAGACACTTATCATTAATCCTCCTTATAAAACAATGGAGGAAGGAGAAATAGATCAATCATTCGATTTGCCGTACACCCGGATGCCACACCCGAAGTACAAAAAAAGAGGAGCAATTCCGGCGTTCGATATGATTAAGTTCTCCGTAAACACACATCGTGGATGTTTCGGAGGATGCAGTTTTTGCACGATTTCTGCGCATCAAGGAAAGTTCATTGCTTCACGCAGCGAAGCATCTATTTTACGAGAAGTTGAGCAAGTAACTCAAGACCCCGACTTCAGAGGGTATATTTCAGACATTGGTGGTCCTTCGGCCAATATGTACCGAATGAAGGGGAAGGACGAGGCCATTTGTGCCAAGTGTACGAGCCCAAGTTGTATTCATCCCGTTATTTGTAGTAATTTAGATACCAATCACAGCGATATGACACAGCTCTATCGTAAAATTGATGCTAATCCTAAGGTAAAAAAAGCGTTTGTAGGGTCTGGAATTCGGTATGATCTATTGGTGGATGAATTCAACAAAAACAACGAAGACGGCAACCATGATGAATATATTGAACAAGTGGTTACCAGACACGTTAGTGGTCGCTTAAAAGTTGCTCCTGAACATACCAGTGACGACACGTTGCGAATAATGCGCAAACCTTCATTCAAACATTTCCATTCGTTCAAAGAAAAGTACGATAAAATCCAAGCCAAACACGGATTAAAGCAGCAATTGATTCCCTATTTTATTTCCTCGCACCCAGGGTGTGAAGAGCAGGATATGGCGAATTTAGCAGCAGAAACGAAAGATATGGGCTTTCAGCTGGAGCAAGTGCAAGACTTTACGCCGACGCCTATGACGGTTGCCACAGTTATCTATTATGCAGGGGTTCATCCTTATACCTTAAAACCTGTTTATACCGCCAAAACGCGTGATCAGAAGCAAAATCAACACCGCTTCTTTTTTTGGTATAAGAAAGAGAATCAAAATTGGATCCGCGCACAATTGAAAAAAGCAAAACGACCAGAATTGATAACGAAGTTATTAGACGAGGGTAGCCAAACAAACCCAAAGTCTTCTCACGGAAGTAAGCCTGTTCCTAGATGGCTTGCCGAGCGAAGGGAAAAAGAGAAAAACAAACGCAATAAGGGATAGTAATAACTGGTTAAAAGTTAGCAATAACTTCGTCTAGTTTATTTTTTGGCGTTTCAATATACTTCAAATAGTCTGGTATCAACTCTTTCTTCATTGGTTCCGAATTGGGGAATTTTTCAGCGCGATGGTCGACTTGCTTTCCGTTTTTCCAAAAGCGGTAACACACATGTGGGCCTGTTGCAGCACCTGTTGAACCGACGTACCCAATCACTTGTCCTTGCCGAACACGCACTCCTTCGCGTATACCTTCTCCATGCTTACTCATGTGAAGGTATTGTGTTTCATACACGGAATTGTGACGAAGTTTTACATAAATACCATTTCCTCCGCTGCGTGATGCTTTAATCACCGTTCCATCGGCTGTTGCAAGAATTGGCGTACCTGTTGGTGCAGCGTAATCCGTACCAAGATGTGCGCGTTTTTGTTTGTAGATAGGGTGTATTCTATTCAAATTATAAGCAGATGTCATGCGTGCGAATTTTACAGGAGACATCAAAAATGGGCGCTTCATTTCGCGTGCTTGCTCATCATAATACCCCTTCATATTGTTGGATGAATCCGTTGTATATAGAAACGCATACTTACCAGAACCACTGTGCTCAAACCAGGTATACTTAATCTCTCCAACCCCATACGCCACACCGTCAATGGATTTTTCTTCGTAAACAACGACAAATTTATCTCCTTCTTGCAGCTTAAAAAAGTCTATACTCCACGCATAAATACTTTTCGTAGAAACTGTATTATTGATTTAATATTGGATGGAAATATATTTATTTATTTTGATGGAGTACATCTATACCATCTTCCAGCAGATAAAATGATTATTCATGCAAGTGATACTACTTATATTGAAAAATTTACTTTTAACGAGAAAATAACGTATTCTCCTAGTGAGATTATTCATGTTAAGGAAAATTCTTTCTATTCTATTTATAGAGGCGTTCCTCGTCTAAGCCCTGCCCTTCGTACTATGAAGTTAATGACAAGCATGAGAGCTTTTCAAGATAACTTTTTTAAGAACGGTGCAGTTCCAGGACTTGTGCTTAAAAGCCCTAATACTCTTTCCGAGAAAATTAAAGAGCGTATGCTCATGTCTTGGCAGGCACGTTACAAGCCAGACGCAGGAGGTCGTAGACCTCTTATTCTTGATGGGGGCATTGAAGTAGATTCTATTTCAAACGTAAACTTTAAAGAGTTAGA
>JALQTG010000089.1 GCA_023264075.1 Crocinitomicaceae bacterium | reverse complement strand
GTATCACCATCTTTAAATTTACGCATGTGTAATTGACACGTAGTTACTCCTCTATCTGGACCATGTGCTTCACCATTGATATAAAGCGAACACATCCCACAAATTCCTTCACGACAGTCGTGATCGAAAGCCACAGGTGATTCACCCTTTTCAATTAACTGATTATTGAGAACATCAAGCATTTCAAGAAAAGACATATCTGGTGATACATCACTGATGGGATAGTCTACCATCTTACCCTTATCGTTGGCATTCTTCTGTCTCCAAATTTTTAACTTTAAGTTCATATCCTTCCTATTTATAACTTCTTGTTTTCAACTCAATATTTTCATATACCAACTCTTCTTTGTGGAGGTTAGCCTCACTTGGAACACCAGTGAATTCCCACGCAGATACGAATGTGTAATTTGCATCATCACGCGCTGCCTCACCTTCTTCTGTTTGTGATTCCTCACGGAAGTGTCCTCCACACGATTCGTTACGCTCCAGCGCATCTTTCGCGAATAACTCACCCAACTCAAGGAAATCAGCCACACGACCTGCTTTTGCCAATTCTTCGTTGTATTCATCCGTTGAGCCTGGCACTTTTACATCTTTCCAGAATTCTTCACGCAACGCTTTAATTTCAGCAATTGCCGATTTCAATCCATCGGCATTTCTTGCCATACCACACTTATCCCACATGATCTTCCCTAAACGTCTGTGGAAATAATCTACGGAATGTGTTCCGTTATTATTCACGAAGAAATTTAAACGCTCTGTTACTTCTTTCTCCGCTGCATCAAACTCTGGAGTATTCGTAGGAATTTCTCCTGTTCGAATATCACTTGCTAAGTAATCACCAATCGTGTAAGGCAATACGAAGTAACCATCTGCTAGCCCTTGCATCAATGCGGAAGCACCCAAACGGTTAGCTCCGTGATCAGAGAAATTCGCCTCACCAATCGCATACAATCCAGGAACAGTCGTCATTAAGTTATAATCTACCCAAAGACCTCCCATTGTATAATGCACCGCTGGATAAATCATCATCGGCGTTTCATATGGATTTTCGTCCACAATCTTCTCATACATTTGGAACAAGTTCCCGTATTTGTTCGCGATGATCTCTTTACCTAGCTTTTGAACTAGCGCGTTGTCATTTTCGTTTAATCCTTGAACGTGTGCAGCCTCTTTTCCGTAGCGCGTAATTGCCGCTGCGAAATCCAAATAAACAGCTTCTCCCGTTGCGTTAACGCCAAAACCTGCATCACAACGCTCTTTCGCTGCACGCGAAGCTACATCACGTGGAACTAAGTTACCAAATGCAGGGTAACGACGCTCTAAATAATAATCTCTATCCTCTTCTTTAATTTGAGTTGGCTTTAATTTGCCCGCTCGAATTGCTTCAACATCTTCTAATTTTTTCGGAACCCAGATTCTACCGTCATTTCTCAACGACTCCGACATCAGCGTTAATTTCGCTTGGAGCTCCCCGGATACCGGAATACAGGTTGGGTGGATTTGCGTGAAACATGGGTTTGCAAAGTACGCACCTCTTTTGTGCGCTTTCCATGCTGCAGAAACGTTACTTCCCATCGCGTTGGTAGATAAAAAGAATACGTTTCCGTAACCTCCTGTACCTAACACAACTGCGTGTGCACTGTGTCTCTCGATCTCCCCAGTTACCAAATTTCTGGCGATAATACCTCGTGCTTTTCCGTCTACTACAACAACATCCATCATTTCATGACGGTTGTACATTTTGATTTTACCTCTACCAATCTGACGGTTCATCGCAGAATAAGCCCCTAACAATAATTGTTGACCGGTTTGACCTTTTGCATAGAATGTTCTTGAAACCAATACACCACCAAATGAACGGTTATCCAGTAACCCTCCATAATCGCGTGCAAACGGCACACCTTGCGCCACACATTGGTCAATGATATTAGCTGATACTTCCGCCAAACGATATACGTTTGCTTCACGTGAGCGGTAGTCACCACCTTTTACGGTATCATAAAACAATCGGAATGTCGAGTCACCGTCACCTTGATAGTTCTTGGCAGCGTTGATCCCCCCTTGTGCAGCAATAGAGTGAGCACGACGCGGTGAATCTTGAAAACAAAATGCTTTTACGTTGTATCCTAATTCTGCTAATGTTGCAGCAGCAGAGCCTCCGGCTAAACCTGTTCCCACAACAATCACATCGATTAAACGCTTGTTCGCAGGGTTTACAAGATTGATATTATTTTTATAGTTAGTCCATTTATCTGCTAATGGACCTGCTGGTATTTTTGAATCTAATGTTGCCATACTACTAACTATTAATGTGCTAAGTGAAGAACTAATGCGATGATTACAAACCCAAGAGGCACTGCAATCGAATAAACTACTCCGAACTTACTTAATGCGGTGATATACTTGTTTTTTTGTCCCATTGATTGGAATGCAGAGCTGAATCCGTGCAATAAGTGCAATGCCAATAAAATAAAGGCAATACAATAAGCTGCTACTCGTATCGGATCGTGGAATTTGTGCACTAATTCTTCATAATATCTAAAACCTCCTTCAGCGTTCAATCCTGACATGTCACCTGCAATATATTTGGTATTAATTTCAGGAATCCAAAAATCAATGAAGTGAAGTGCTAAGAATGCAAGAATCACTGAACCACTTAAGATCATATTACGAGACATCCAAGTAGAATTTGCTGCTCCATTGTTTTTAGCATACTTGACTGGACGGGCATCTCTGTTCTTCATTTCAAGAACAAACCCCATGACAAAGTGAAAAACAACCGCAAAAATCAAAATAGGTTGTGCTACAAATTGAACCATCGGATTCGTACCCATGAAGTGAGATAACTCATTGAATGTATCCGGACTAAAGATTGCGGACAAGTTAATCACCAAATGTTGCAGCAAAAATATCATCAGAAATAATGCTGACAATGCCATAGCGAATTTCCTTCCTATGGATGATTTCAAAAGACTTGTGTTGCTCATGTTTTGTTTAATTTCGAGTACTATAATGAACAACAAATTTAAAGTTTAGTTTGAATTCTAACCTCGATATTTATTATTTAGAATTGTTTTAGATAATAATAGAGGAGTTGAGTATTCAGGTTACATGTTGCCGGTTCTCATTAACAAAATGACTCAAATTAAACATTACTAACTTTATCAGAATTTAATACGCTCCCTCATACTATACTCTTTAATTAAGCCCTTTGAAACTTTTCCTTCTTTGGATTGAAAGATGAGAATTTAACCACCCCGATCAAGGTTTGTTCAATCCAATTTATGACTGGAGACTCCTGCGGGAACAAATCGAGCTCAAACTAGACTTTTTGCTATACCCACCTAAGATTCCTCTGAACGCTAGTTTCAGCTTGGATTTTTGATTAATAGATTACTGTCGAAAGTCCCCAGCCGAAAACAACTCCGTCCGAGAGTACAGTGAACAAGGAGGACTATGATTAGGTGATTATCTTTCAACCTTTGTAGCTGAGCCAAAAATATATGAACTCTTATTAACATACAGCCCTTATTTTAGCTGTTTTGACGAATCAGAACCTGCAAAATTCGAATGAACCGCTATCTTTGCGCCATCAAATTTCCAGTAGATGATTTCAGTGAATGGCCTGACGGTCGAATTTAGTGCAAGAACGCTTTTCAAAGACGTAAGTTTTGTGATCAATCCCAACGACAAAATTGCCTTGATGGGGAAAAATGGTGCGGGAAAATCAACGATGATGAAAATCATTGCGGGGGTACAAAAACCAAATCGCGGAAGTATCCAATGCGCTCCAGATACAAAAATCGCTTACTTACCCCAGCACCTACTGACTGAGGATAATTGCACCGTATTTGATGAAACAGTAAAAGCATTTGGAGAAGTCATCCAGATGCAAAATGAGATGGAAGCGCTCAACAAAGAACTGGAAACGCGCACGGATTACGAATCGGATTCATACATGAACCTCATTGAGCGCGTAGCAGAACTCGGTGAAAAATATTATGCCATTGAGGAAACCAATTTTGATTCTGAAGTAGAAAAAGCATTGCTTGGTTTGGGCTTTAAGCGGAGCGACTTTACACGCAACACAAGTGAGTTTAGCGGTGGATGGCGGATGCGTATAGAGTTAGCGAAAATCCTCCTTCAAAAACCCGACTTAGTTCTTCTCGATGAGCCCACCAACCACATCGATATTGAATCTGTAATTTGGTTAGAAGACTTTCTGAAAAACAAAGCGAAAGCCGTGATTGTCATTTCGCATGATAAAACGTTTATCGACAACATCACTAATCGCACGATTGAGGTAACGATGGGACGTATCTACGATTATAAAGCCAACTATTCTCACTATTTGGTATTACGAGAAGAGCGTCGCGCACAACAACAAAAGGCCTATCAGGAACAACAGAAGATGATAGCGGAAAACAAACGTTTCATTGAGCAATTCAAAGGAACCTATTCGAAAACTAACCAAGTCAGCTCGCGTCAGCGCATGTTGGAAAAACTCGAAATTATAGAAATTGATGAAATCGATAATTCCGCCATTTCGCTGCGCTTCCCTCCTTCTCAGCGTTCCGGAGACTATCCGGTTATTGCGCGTGACTTGAGCAAATCCTATGGTGACAAAGTCATATTTAAAAATGCGAATCTCGCCATTGCTAGAGGGGAGAAAGTGTGCTTCGTGGGACGAAACGGAGAAGGAAAATCCACCATGATTAAAGCCATTATGGGTGAAATAGATTTTGACGGGTTTTGCGAATTGGGCCACAACGCTAAAGTGGGTTATTTTGCACAAAATCAAGCCTCATTACTAGACCCCGAATTATCCGTTTTTGAAACTGTAGATAATGTGGCAGTTGGTGAAATTCGTAAGGAAATTAAAAGCATTCTTGGAGCCTTTATGTTTTCTGGAGATGCCATCGATAAGAAAGTTGGCTTCTTATCAGGAGGAGAACGTACGCGTTTGGCAATGGTAAAATTGTTATTACAACCAGTCAACGTATTGATTCTCGACGAGCCTACCAATCATCTCGACCTTAAATCCAAAGATGTACTCAAGGAAGCGTTGATCAAATTTGATGGGACATTGATTCTTGTATCTCACGACCGGGCATTTATAGAAGGACTGGCCAATAAAGTATTTGAATTTAAAGACCAACGCGTGATCGAACACTTCGAAACCATCGATGAATTCTTAACACGTAACCGAATAGAGCAGATTAAACAGCTGGATTTATAAACTATACCTAAAAACGTGGAAAATTCCGTTTTCTAAATAGAGCATTACCCAATACTCCGATAAGAATCAATACGATAGCGACAATCCCGTAAAGGGAAATGACTTCATCGAAAAGGAATAGTCCGATAAAAAAGGCGTAAATGGATCCGAAATATTTAAACGGTGTAACAGTAGCCGTATTTTCGGCATGAAGGGCTTTCGTCATAAAGATTTGGGCGAATTGTGTAAAAACCCCAATTATAATTATCAGCAACCATTCGATACCTTGAGGTAGAACGAATTCAACGAAAATCGCGTAAATAGTCATGATTGGCGTTGCGATTAATGGGAAATACATGACTATTGTAATCGGTTGGTCCGTGGGTTGACACTTTACGATAGCATTGTACGCTATCCCAGACAAAAAAGCGGAGAGCACTCCAAGCATCACCCATTCTGGCTGAATACCACTTATTAATACATCTGAACTGAGTAATTTCGACATCCCCAAAAGGGCAATCCCGGCAAAGGCAACCACCATGAAAAACCATTGAATGTATTTTACCTTTTCCTTGAGTAAGAACGTAGCGATGATTACCGTAAACAATGGACTCAAATATTGAACGGTCGTAGCAACAGCGAGCGGCAAATTATCGAGCGTAAAAAAGAAAATGGTCAAGGCTGCTGTACCAAAAACTCCTCGAATAATCAACCACTTTTTATTCACGCCAAAAAAGGGAAGTTTCCTTGCTCGAATGATGGCATAACACATCATAAATGTAATGATGGAACGAAACAAGATAATCTCTGGGATAGGAAATGATTGAATATCGGGAATCAACTCTTGATTCGGACCGCTGCCTAAAATCTTCACGAATATGTTAACAACCATAAACGCGAGCCCCGATAATAAAATATATACTATACCTTTGTTCACAATTGTAAAAGTAGCCATAAGTTAAATGCCATGACGTCTGAAAATCATCCATCTTCCTATTACGAAAGTCGACTATCTTCTTTAGGGCAGAAAATGAGTCAATTAAAAAGTTTAGCGCGCATGTGGGTCGTGTTGCGATTAACTGCGTTTTTAATGGTGTCCGTTACGCTTTATTTTTTCTATAACATCGGTCCTCTTATTGTTCCAATTGTTGTTGCAGAACTCATCGTATTTATATTTTTTGTACGCAAAAGCGCCGACAATAAAGAGGAAATCAATTTTGTCAAGAACCTTATTTTTATCAATCGCGAGGAATTAAATGCACTTCAAGGATATTACAGTGCCTTTGGTAACGGGGAAGAATGGAAAAATCCAAAACATGCTTTTAC
>JALQTG010000112.1 GCA_023264075.1 Crocinitomicaceae bacterium | reverse complement strand
ACGATGTTGATTTTAATAATCTTTCAAAAGAAGAATGGTTTGAAATTGGACGGCTACACCTAGACGGACTTGTAACTACTTGTCTACCTTTAAGGAATGTCCCATCTTGTCTCTCTTCGTTTCAAGATAAAATTTGTTATGTCTATTACTTTGAATTTCCAATTCTACGTTTTCAACAATTTCCAACCCGTATCCAATAAGTCCAGTTCTTTTTTTAGGATTATTGGACATTAACCTCATTTTTCGAACCCCTAAATCGCGCAAAATTTGCGCCCCGATTCCATAGTCACGTTGGTCTTCTTTAAAACCAAGTTTTATGTTAGCTTCCACTGTATCATAACCCTCCTCTTGAAGTTTGTATGCTTTCAGCTTATTCATCATTCCAATTCCACGTCCTTCTTGATTCATGTATACTAAAACACCTTTTCCTTCTTTTTCAATTTTTTCCATGGCCGCATGCAATTGAGGTCCACAGTCGCAACGGCAAGAACCAAAAATATCTCCTGTTATGCAAGAGCTATGCACTCGAACTAAAACCGGTTCGTCTTTTTTCCAGGTACCTTTAGTTAGGGCAAGGTGTTCTTCTCCACTATTTTTGTCCGTATACGCGATCATTTCAAAGTCTCCAAATTCAGTTGGCAGTTTAATACTTACTTCTTTTTCGACGAGCGTTTCCTTTTCTAAACGATACTTTATGAGATCTTCAATGGATACAATCTTCAAATCAAATTGATTTGCAATCTTCATTAATTCAGGAAGTCTTGCCATGGTGCCATCTTCGTTAAGAATTTCAACGATTACACCCGCAGGTTCGAATCCTGCCAATCGAGATAAATCAATTGCTGCTTCTGTATGCCCGGCCCGTCGTAAGACACCTCCTTTTTTTGCACGTAGGGGAAAAATATGTCCGGGTTTCCCTAGTTCTTCAGGTCGAATTGAAGGATCAATAAGTGCTTGAATTGTTTTTGAGCGGTCACTTGCTGAAATTCCTGTCGTACAACCATGGCCAATTAAGTCAATAGAAACAGTAAATGGAGTTTCATACGCCGCGGAATTGGATTTCACCATAAGCTCTAAGCCGAGTTCATCACATCGGTCTTCTACCAACGGAGCGCAAATTAATCCACGTCCGTGAGTTGCCATAAAATTGATAATTTCCGGTGTTACGTTTCTGGCAGCAGTTAAGAAATCTCCTTCATTCTCCCTGTCTTCATCGTCTACGACAATAATCACTTTCCCCGCCTTGATTTCTTCCAAAGCCTCTTCAATTGAATTCAATGTGTATTCCATATTCCGTTAAATGCGGTGCAAAGGTACGACTATAATCCTTTTTATCCTTGTAATCTCGTTAATAATAAATGGCTGCAATTATTCTGGAATGTCTCTTTACAATGATTCTCGGCTAACAATAATCCCGGTTAATTGTTCTTCAAATTTCCGTATTTTTGTTGTATTATTCGAGTACATGAAGAAAATTGTTGCCATCCATTTAGCATGTTCACCCAATCTGCTCAATACCGCGAAGTATTTTTCCTATTGGATTAATAAAATAGGGATGAAGAAAGAATGGATGCTGGAAATACGCCCGTTCAAACTAGCAAAGACGGTGTAATATGGAAACTCAAGTCATTTATATTTTTGTCGATGAGGTGAACCAGCGCTTGATGTTCACCTTGAACCTCATGTTGAGTGATAAGGGTGTTAAATACCAGCTAGAGAATGATCCAGTTCGTTTTTATTCAGTCGAAGGTCCGAAGTTTGTCTACTCAGATTATCCGTTCAATCAGCCCTATTTAACGTTCTCTCCTGCCGAAATACTTTTCGAAAACACGGTTGCTCCGGTTAATGTTGAAAAGGTAATGTGGGAAGAAATGGAAGTTTTAGCGTTCAACAAAGTTCCGGATATTTTTGCTTCGGTATTTTATGTAGCGAGCCTCTATCATGAACACCTCACAGATCGAACGGATGAGCATGAGCGAATTATTGGAAAGGATAGTTTTTTAGATAGGCAGGGTTGGTTGAACAGATGCATTGTTGATTATTGGTCAGATGGGTTAATTCGCCTGCTTAAAAATAAACTTTCTCTTGAGTTATCAGCTCGGAAACAGGCGCTAACGGTAGTCCCCACTTTTGATATCGATAATGCATATGCCTACAAGCTTAAAACGGGAACGCGAAAATATTTGAGTCTTTTAAAGGATTGGGTGAAGTGGGATGTACAGCGCATAAATGAGCGGAAATCGGTCCTTGCTGGGGCGGTTAAAGACCCTTACGATAACTACGATTATATAAAAAATATATCGGAACGAGGTTTTCCAGTTAAGCTTTTTTGGTTATTAGGAGACTTCTCCGACTTTGATCGAAATATTGATTGGAAAGATCCTTATCATCGTCGATTAATCCTTCAAATGAATAGGCATTCCGTTGTTGGATTGCACCCCAGTTATAAATCAAATCAACAACTTGGAGTACTCAGTGAAGAAAAGAAAAGATTGGAGCAAATCCTTGGGACGAAGGTGGTGAACACGCGACAGCATTTTTTAAAGATTGAGCATAAAAAAACATTTGCTTCACTCGTAGGCGCTGGATTTACAGATGATTATTCGCTTGGCTTTGCAGATGTGGTTGGTTTTCGTGCAGGATTATCAAGACCTTTTCCTTGGTTTAATCTTAAGGCTAACCGTATTTCTGAATTAACCTTACATCCATTCGCTTATATGGAGGTGACCCTCAAGGATTATTTGCGCTTAAATACAGAGGAGGCGAAGGTCGTGGTGGAGGAATTATGGATGGAGGCTGAGCACTACGGAGGTGAATTTATTTGTCTCTGGCACAACGAGACCATTGGAGATACGGGCAAATGGAAAGGGTGGAGTGAGGTACTTGAATATACGCTTAATTTTCAAAACTTGGCACGATGAAAACGACCAGTGTAACATTTCCTAATTATTTTATTGAGATTAATCCAACTGTCCCTGTTGCTTTTTTGGGGAGTTGTTTTTCAGAGCACCTTTCAAGGAAGTTGAATGAGAATAAGTTTTCTGTTGTTTCCAACCCTTTAGGGGTTATTTTTAATCCCATGAGTTTAGCGCATATTCTCGAATTGGATACTGAGAAACTACTAGGTAATAATTTTGAACGCAACGACGTTTGGTTGAATTGGCAAGCAAACGCTTCAGTTTTCGGCTATTCAAATGATTCATTAGCGAAAGTTATTCGGGAAAATCTGGCTCAGTTTCGAGATGGTTTAAGCGCATCGAACGTGCTTTTTGTTACGTTTGGATCTGCTTGGGTGTATGAGCATAAATATTATTCAAGGGTAGTCGCTAACTGCCACAAACAACCGTCAAAAGATTTCAAAAAGAGATTATTAACCAGTGAAGAAATCGTAATGCAATGGTCTAGAACGATTAGTCGGTTGAAAGAAGTTTATCCAGCGTTGAATATTGTTTTTACAGTGAGTCCAGTGCGACATATAAAAGACGGGGTAGTGGAGAATTCCAGAAGCAAATCTATTCTTCTAGAAGCCGTGCATCAATTAACGGAGCAAAATAGCCAGGTTGTATATTTTCCTGTTTATGAGTTTTTTATGGACGAGTTACGCGACTATGCCTATTTTAAAAAAGACGGAATACATCCGAATGAAATAGCAATTGATTTAGTTTGGGAGAAGTTCGAACAATCCTTTTTTACTCAGGAAACAAAGGCTTGGCTGAACGAATATCAACGACTTCTTCAACAGTTGCAGCATCGTCCGTTGCATCCAGATTCAAAAGAAGCAAAAGAATTTTCGGCAAAAGCCCAGCGAGAAATGGAGACGTTTCTTGCTGGTTAGATCGAATTCCTAGTGTCCCTCAGATAGCACAAAGTGTCAAAAAGGAGGGAATAAAAAAAGCTATCCAACCGAATGAATAGCTTTTTTCGTTAAGTATATTTTAGTTGTTACAACTCAAATTTCTTTGGGTCAATTTTTACATTCAAGTTAATCTCTTTCACTGTGGCGTCTAGTACTGCAGAGCCTACCATTTGAGAAATCGTGTGTGGAAATGAGATTCCTTTGACCGCTTTGTAGTCGCTGTATTTAGCAGTAACATTCTGAGGTCCTTCCTCTGTTACTTCTAACGTTTCACTCATCTCTTTCATGAAATTCTCTGTGTTGTAATATGCTTGCGTAGTAGATTGACCAATTGTGTATTCAATTACATAATACTCCTTTTCATCAAGTGCATCAATTCCAAGAAGTGTATACTCCACTTTTCCGCTCATTAATCCCATTTCTGGAAGTAGCGCATTCATGATCTTTTTTTCATCTATTTCTTCAGCAGATAGCTCGGAAATATCATGTCCACCTGACTGGTTCATGGTTTTTGAACCTCCCTTTTCTCCATCAAAAACTTCTTTTTGCGCTACCATACCCATCACTTCGATACTTGTTGACCTCTTGTTTGGCGCTTCAAAGTATGTAGTCATTGTCAATTCGATCGGCGCGCCTTGAGGTTTAACCGACATGATTTGCTCCATGGAGGTTATTTTAACCAAGGCTTTTTCTGCTTTCGCTAATTTTTTCTGACCAGTGACAGCCATGAAGTAATTATTGAGGACTTCATTTTTATCCATTGAAGTCTCTTTGTAGGTTTTCTTAGAAGCTGGGTTACCAAATTCATCCAAGCGTTCGATAACACCATCGGCATCAAAGCGTGCTATTTTTTCAACTACTTCTTCGTTTCCAACCACGATGATGTTTAGATTTTTCGGAGTAATGTACTTTTTTGCTACAGCCAACACATCTTCTTTGGTTACTGCAGCTAATTTTTTCAAATAGGTCTGATAGTAATCACTCGGTAAGTTATTGCGATAAATGCTTAATGCGAAATTAGCAATTGTACGGGGTGATTCTAAGCTACGCGCAAAAGACCCAGCCATAGAGGCTTTGTTTAACTCAAGCTCTTCATCTGTCACAAGTTCTTTGGTGATGTTTTCGAATTCTAGTAGGAACTCATAAATCGCAGAATCAGTTACTGCATTTCTAAAACTACCAGCAGCTGAAAACCAAGCTCCCTCCCGTTCGATGTTTGTAGAAGAGTAGGCCCCATATGTCCATGCTTTGTCTTCTCGTAAGTTTTGCATCAATCGCGTACCAAAACCTCCGCCACCAAACAACTTATTCATTACACTCAACTTGATAATGTCTTCGTGTCCTGGTTGAATATCCATTGGGAATGCAATGTTTATAACCGACTGCACAGCGCCTGGTTTTTCTACAAAAATTACGCGGTTGTTTTCAGGAAAGTATCCTGAATTATAGGAAGCCTCATAAGGAACTCCACCTTCCCAAGAAGCAAAATGTTTGTTGGCAAGCTCTTTGGCTTTGTCCAATTTAATGTCTCCAACAATTACGAGATACGTTCCGGCTGGAATAAATCGTGCTTTGTAGTATGTAACGATGTCTTCTCTGCTAATGTTTTTAAGGGAAGCTTCCGTCATAACTTCACCGAACGGGTGGTTTG
>JALQTG010000308.1 GCA_023264075.1 Crocinitomicaceae bacterium | reverse complement strand
CGAAACCCTATGTTATTCTTATAGCTACGTTCTGTGGACTTTTCATGATGTTTATCATGGCTGGGCTCTTTTACCTAATATCCAAGTTGCATGATAGTGGCACTCTCGAAATTAAGAACGCCATAGGAAACATTGGTGAGGTGTATCTAACTATCGGAGAAAGTCGATCTTATATTGGCAAGGTGAATGTTCGTATCCAAGGTGCATTGCGAGAACTAGAAGCATTAACAGATGATGAGCTTCCCTTAAAAACAGGGTCCGTCATTGAAGTAATTGACGTTACTAATAATGGAATTTTAATCGTACAAAAACTAACATCAAAATAGAGAAACTATGTATTCATTTTTAATGCAATTCGACGGTGGTTCGATAAACACAGAAGGTTTTGCCTCTTTGGTTGCGATTGGTTTCGCAATTCTCTTCGTTTTCGTTATTTTGTTCTCCTTCATTCGCCGTTATAAGCGGTGTCCTTCGGATAAAATTTTAGTTGTCTACGGAAAAGTAGGAGGCGGGCAATCTGCGAAATGTCTCCACGGTGGAGCAGCATTTATTTGGCCTGTAATTCAGGACTATGAATTTTTAGATTTAACACCAATCTCTATTGAAGTAAACTTGGTGAACGCCTTATCAAAACAAAATATCCGTGTGAACGTGCCCTCTCGTTTTACGATTGGTATTTCTACAGAGCCAGGCGTAATGCAAAATGCAGCTGAAAGAATGCTTGGACTTGGTTTGAATGAAATTCAAGAATTATCGAAAGAAATCATATTTGGTCAACTACGTTTGGTAGTTGCGTCTATGGATATCGAAGAAATCAACTCAGATCGTGATAAGTTTCTTGCGAATATTTCAAATGGTGTTGAAGTTGAGCTTAAAAAAGTTGGACTTCGTTTGATTAACGTAAACATTACGGACATCAATGACGAATCTGGTTACATTGAAGCATTGGGTAAAGAGGCAGCTGCTCACGCCATCAATGATGCACGAAGAACAGTAGCTGAGAAAAACAGAGATGGTTCGATTGGTGAAGCGGAAGCTGTTCAAGATCAGCGTACACGAGTAGCAAACGCAGAAGCAAGAGCTGTTGAAGGAGAAAATGAGGCAAAAATTCAAGTTGCTAATTCTGACTCTCTGAGAAGACAGCGCGAAGCAGAAGCAGAACGTACCGCTATCGCTGCGGAAAAAGTGCAACGTGCAAGAGCTCTTGAAGAGGCTTATGCAGCAGAACAAACTTCTGAAAAAGCAAGAGCTGAGCGTGAAAGAGCATTTCAGAATGCTGAGATCGTTGTGCCTGCTGAGATAGAAAAGCAGCGCTTGGAGATTTCTGCAGAAGCACAAGCTGAACAAACAAGAAGGTTAGCAAAAGGGGATGCGGATGCTATTTTATTAAAGGCACAAGCTGAAGCGCAAGGTCTTTATGAAATCCTCACGAAACAAGCAGAAGGTTTGGATAGAATCGTTAAAGCAGCTGGAAACAATCCTAAAGATGCATTTATTTTGCTCTTAGCAGATAAGTTGCCTGAAATTGTGAAAACACAATCTGAGGCTATTCAAAATATTAAATTCGATAAAATCACCGTTTGGGATGGCGGTAACAATGGTGGAGATGGTAAAGGTTCTACAGCGAACTTCCTTTCCGGTATTTATAAGTCGGTTCCTCCATTACAAGACATGTTCAATATGGCAGGTATGCAGCTTCCTGAATACTTAAAAGGAAAAGAAATCAAAGGAGAAGGTAACACAGAGAATTCCGAAAATCAATAATTCTATTTTCAATGTTCAAAAGCCTCGTCGTTCTGACGAGGCTTTTTTTATACATAAAAAAACGCTTAGCAGTGAAAGGTTGATGGTTCAAATTTTCATGCTAAGCGATTCATACATTTAGACGGCTACTTCTAAATGTGTAAACTTAAAAACCAAAAAATCAAATAAATCAAAACAATAGCTACGTATAATTATTGCTTTTTACAAAACTATGTGTTCTTTCCGTAAAGATTCTAACCATTGAGTAAATGGATAAGTTCAATGTTTAAACTGTAGCAAATACCGTTTAAAATGTCGTATAATGATGCACTTGGATTAGTTCTTCTTACCGTAAAAGAATAAAATCAAAATTGGCAACAGGAATAAGTCAGCTAGTACAGCAAATAGTAGGGTTACACTGATCATTAACCCCATATAGAAGGTTCCTAAGAAGTCAGAGAACAACAGCAATAAGAACCCCGAACATAAAATCCCAGAAGTAAGAACAATTGCTTTTCCTGTGCCAATCATCGTGCGCTTCAATGCATAGGGCACTGACTTTCCTTTGTTTAACTCTAATTTAAATTTACTCAAGAAGTGAATCGTATCATCCACAGCAATACCAAAAGAAATGGTAAAAACGATGGCGGTTGTGATTTTTAAATTAATCCCAAAAAATCCCATAATAGCTCCTATAACTAATAGAGGGATTAAATTCGGAATTAATGAAATGAATACCATCTTAAAGGATCTATATAAGATCCCCATGATTAAAGCAACCAAGAGGATCGCAAACAACAAACCAGAAACAAGGCTTTTGGACAAGTAGCTCATGTTTAAATCCAATAAATGTGCGGTTCCGGTTAACTTAAATTCCAATTCATTCGGTTGTGTATGTTCCGCAATATAGTTATGCAATCCTTCATTCAAGGCGGTCACTTTGTTATTCCCCCAGTCTGGAATTGTTCCGCTAATCCGAGTTTTCTGTTCGGTACTATCCATAAAAGCTCTAATAAAAGTTCCTTCTTGGGCAATCTTTATCATTCGCTTTAAGGATTTTATCTTTGACTTTTTGGTTGGTGTAACGAAATGTGTTGTATCTCCAAGGTGAGATGATCGATTGAGAATTTTTAACGTTTGATTCAGTGAGATTTTGATATCTACACCGTATTCCTTCTGTAAATAGGTTTCAACACCATTTATTTGTTGCAAGATATCAGCATCCCATAGTGTTTTGGATGTATCTATTAATTCGATGGCCATTTCAAAAGAACGAACACCTCCAAAGGTTTCATCCATATAATTAAACGATTTTTTCATGTCGTTTTCTGGCTTGAGGTCGTCCATTAAAAAATTATTGGACTGAATCAATGAAGTGCCATAAATCAACACAAGAACAAACCCAACAGAGAAGTAGGAAATCTTGCGTTTGTTGCGCAACGTAAACTTGTACGCCCTTGTCATCAATGGTTTCCAAAAATTCTTATGATCGTTATAGACTAATTTTGGTGGTTTGGTATAGTAAAACAAAAAGGGGAGCACTGCAAAAGTTATTATGAAGGCCATGAGGACACCTATTCCTACATAGATTCCGAAAACCTTAATTGGCATAACGTTCACGAATACCAAGGAAAAGAATCCAATTGAGGTCGTAAGGGAAGTTAGGAACGTTGCCATTCCGATTTCCTTAAACGAAATTTTTATCGCCTCAAATTTAGGGTGACCTTCTCTCAGTAAATCGAAATATTTGGATACAAGATGAATCACATCAGACATCGATACTACAAACATGATTGAAGGAAGAATAGTCATGATAATATTTATAGGTTGTCCAATCCAAGCCATGAAACCAACAATCCATACCATTGACCCCAATATAACAACTTGGGGAATCAATAATCCCCAAGACGAACGAAAAGCAATTAACAAGAAAATCACCACGAGAATCATGCTCATACCGACATAATTACCCATTTCAACAGTCATCGTTTTTACGTAATAAATCTGACCTATTGTTCGTCCAGCATAATGAATATTATCAAAGGAGTATTTGTCGGCGACTTCATAAATACTTGCAACGAGCGAGTCGCTTTTCTTTTTACTTAATTTATCTTGATGTTTC
>JALQTG010000289.1 GCA_023264075.1 Crocinitomicaceae bacterium | reverse complement strand
AAAACATCAGATATGAAAGCATTAAAGAAATTATTTGTAGCAACAGTAGTAGTATTCGGATTAGCAAGCTGTGGAGGTCATGGTGTATGTGATGCTTACAGTGCGATGAAATTCGATAAAGAAAAAACTACAATTTCACCTGATGTGATTGAAGCAGAACATATTGAAAACGGAACAATATAATCAAACGTAATTCTATACTCATAGAACGTTAGTAGTTTCAAGAGCAAGTAACTACGAAACTTGGTTGAAAAACCAAAACTCAAACAACAACAAAAAAAAGTCCAGTTTAAACTGGACTTTTTTTGTTGGATATATTCTTTCGAAAATCGAAAGCAATTTCACTTTCGAAGTGTATCAATTATCTACTTCACTACACCCATCTTACAGAACTTTTCAATTCTTGCTTCGCATCTTTTCTCCGCATCAAGCTTTGACAATGCAGTGATATGCTTTTTGATCTCCGACTTCACAATAGAAAATGCTTCTTCCGGATTACGGTGTGCTCCCATCGCAGGCTCCTTAATCACACCATCAACTAGCTTCAGCTTTTTCATGTCTTCGGATGTCAACTTTAGCGCTTCAGCAGCTTTTTCTTTGAAATCCCATGATCTCCATAAGATAGATGAACATGACTCAGGTGAGATAACAGAATACCAAGTGTTTTCCAACATCAACACCTTGTCCCCTACACCAATTCCAAGTGCTCCACCCGATGCTCCTTCACCAATAATTATACAGATAACAGGAACTTTTAGTCCCATCATTTCATAGATATTTCGTGCGATTGCTTCACCTTGTCCGCGCTCTTCTGCCTCTAGCCCTGGAAATGCACCAGGAGTATCGATAAAAGTAACAATCGGCTTATTGAATTTCTCCGCTAATTTCATCAAGCGAAGCGCTTTTCGATAACCCTCTGGATTCGGCATTCCAAAATTACGGTACTGCCGCATTTTCGTATTCATTCCTTTTTGCTGTCCAATAAACATGACTGTTTGGCCGTCCAGCGAACCAAAACCACCCACCATCGCCTTATCATCTTTTACACTTCTATCTCCGTGTAATTCCTGAAAAGTACCTTGACTAATTGCATTAATATAAGCCAAAGTATAAGGTCTATCTGGATGACGTGACAATTGGACACGCTGCCATGGAGTTAAGTTAGAAAAAATCTCCGTTGTTTTCTCTGAAAGTTTTTTCTCTAACGCCTTGATTTTATCTGTCATGTCAAGCTCTGCGTCTTGACCAATCTCTTTTGCCTTAGCAATTTGCTCTTCTAATGCCTTTATCGGTTCTTCAAAATCTAAATATGTTGACATATTTCATTGTTTTTTTGAGGGGCGAAAGTTACAAAAATAGTTCACTATTCCTACATTTGTACTTATGATAAGTTTTCCAGACTGTAAAATTAACTTGGGATTACACATTCTCTATAAGCGAGATGACAATTACCATGAAGTAGAAACAGTCATGTATCCGATTCCACTTCAAGACATTCTGGAAATCGTTCCTTCAGATGAGCTCCTATTTACATCAACAGGTTTAGAGATACCCGGTAACCCTCAAAACAACTTGTGTTTAAAGGCTTATGAACTACTCAAAAAATCACATGACATTCCGCCAGTACATATTCACCTGCACAAAATCATCCCTATGGGAGGTGGGCTCGGTGGCGGATCTTCAAATGGCGCCTTCACACTCATTTTGTTAAACAACTTTTTTGAGCTCGACTTATCCCTTCAAGTACTTAAAGAAAAAGCTGCAAGCCTCGGAAGCGATTGCGCTTTTTTCATTGAAAACACGCCGCAACTATGCACGGGAAGAGGAGAACTTACCGCTCCGATAGCATTCAGCTTAGCCAACTATTTCATCAAAATCATTAATCTTGGAATTCACGTGAGTACGGCTGAAGCATATAGCGGGGTTCAGCCAAAAGCAGCAGAGCGACCTCTTTTGGAAGTGTTGCGTCAAGACATCACTTTATGGAAAGACCAATTAATTAATGACTTTGAACCTGGGATATTCAAAAATCACCCTGAATTAGCCGTTGCAAAGAATAAATTACTGGAAGAAGGAGCAATCTATGCTTCTATGACTGGATCCGGATCTACTTTGTATGGAATATATGCCCAATGCCCCGAAAAAACATTCTCGGACATACCGGTAGAAGTTGTTCTCCCACTGCGTTAAACAGGTTCAACTATTCCTGTTTTATCAGTTTTTTGGAACCTAGGAAATTTCCAGAAACGGAAAACAATTGCACGAGATAAATACCGTTATGCTGGTTGGACAAGTCAATCACAGCTTCACCAAAAACAGGCTTACGGCTGCTAACTACCCTACCCAACAAGTCGGTCACCTCCATAAAAATCTCTGGTGAAGAAGCATCCACTGCCAAGGTAAATTTACCGCTTGCAGAAGGATTAGGAAAGACTGTCCATTCGGACTCCTTTGACCAATTGAGGAGACTCAATGTATCATCGATTATTGGAGCACTGAAAGGGTCGGCCTTAAAATTCCACAATCCACCTAAATCTCCACCAACGAACATGTAATAAGCACTGTCTTCCGTTAATTGAGTGATAAAGGGAGCTGAAAATCCACCCGTATTAATACCTGAATAACCTGCAGAGATTTGCGTAAAAGTACCCCCGTCGAATAAATTGGATTCTAAATCTTTATAATAATGAATCGTACCCGAACGGTTCCCTACAAATAAATTGAGTGTGTCATTATGACGAATGAACTGCGGAACAGCATAGCTTTCTGGGTTTAGTGGTGTGGACAAATTTACATTTCCAAAATTATCGGTCACCAATTCAAAACTGGCTGCAGCAGCCGACCCAATATTGCGGTAATAGAACATCCCACCAATTCTTCGTCCAATGACCAAGTCCAACAACCCGTCATTGTCAATATCAAATAAATTCGGTGTTGAAAAACCTGTGACATTAATAATTGCTCCTTGATTATCTTGAAATTGCAGTACTGGCGGTGTAGAGAAGTTCATTGGACCACTACCTCCAGTGTTTTCATAATAATGAACATGTCCTGTCTCGGTTCCCACCATCATATCTAAGTCCCCATCGTCATCCAAATCACCGAACGTTGGCACAACCCGCAATCCGAGACCAGAAGTAGAAAACCCCATCCAATCGTCATCCACAAATGTAAATACAGGGTTTAAATTCGTTCCTGTATTGTAAAACGACATGATGCGGGATTCTTTTTCAAGAATTGGTTTATACCGATAGTTCGTAGCGACAAGGAGGTCTTTTAGGCCATCTCCGTTCAGATCCACCAATACAGGAATAGAACCGCGACCATTTTCAATCATTTCCTCTTGTAAAAAATCATTTTGAACATAGCTGAAATTAGGTGCGTCGTTGGTACCTAAGTTCTTATAATATGCAATACTTGATTTGTTCTGTGCTACACCCGCTGCATTAGTTCCTACCACCATATCTTTGACACCGTCATGATCGACATCCAAATAAAAGCTACAAGGAAAAACAGACAAGTCGACTGGAGTCGTGTTACTCGGAAAGCTTGGGTCGGCTGACTCCATCGGGGAGTTTTGATTCGGAGCTGTTCCACTATTAATCAATGCCGTAAGATTGGTGTGTGCCACATCTCCCAAAACCAAGTCCATCACGTCGTCTTGATCCAAATCTAATCCAAGTAAACACGAACCAGCGTGGCGTAAATTCTTTTCTGGGTTCGGCACGGAAGTACCACCACCGCATGGACCATCTGTTGCATACAGTATGACTGAATTATTTGACTCATCCTCAACAAACTGTCCCCAACACTCATTCATCAATACGAATTCGAGTGAATCCGGCACCCCATAATTCTCCATTGAAACGTTCTTGTGGTATTCCACACGCTGTCCACCCAAATGGAAGGTGAGAATATCTTGATCTCCATCATTGTCTACGTCAACGATTGCAGGAATATCAATAGAACTTACATATAAATTTGAATTGGTACCTAAATAATCGGTTCGTAGTAAATTAGACGCCAACTCCCATTGAAGACCATCGGTTGGGTTTCCCGTATTTCTGTACACTTTTACACCGCCAATACCGTAGGTAAATAAATCAGGTTTTCCATCATTATTATAGTCTACAAGAGCGGCTCTATAGCGCACATCCTCTGGAAATTTATCCCGCACACCATGGACGTATTCATACCTAGGAATTCCTGCTCCATCCAATTTTCTTTGCAACACACGTATTTGATTGGCGCTTCTATCAAAAATAAACAAGTCTTCTTCACCATCGAAATCAAAGTCAAACGACGAAAACTGGGCGTGATTAAATCCTCCCGCCCATGGAAGCGCGAGTGTATCCCCTCCAAATTTTACCACGATGGAATCATTGTAGATAAATCCAAACTGAGACCAAACTGTTCCGAAAAAGCCTGTCCATAAAGCGGCCAACAAAAATTTCATCATTGTATTTCGTTTTTGTATTCTTCTGCTTAACGTTTCTCCCCAATGAAGCGTTGAAGCAAACGTAAATGCTTATAAAGATATCCCTTTCCCTTTGTTATTCCATGGAATAGACTACTTTTCCATCAATAAATGTCATAAACGCGTAATTCGGCTCAAATTTTTGACTCGCACGCACTGGTTGGTCAAAAATCACTAATGTAGCATTCTTTCCTTTTTCAAGAGACCCTAATGAATGCTCCAAAAACGAGCTGTATGCTGCCCAAATAGTCATTCCCCGCATGGTATCATCCAATCCCATAGATTGATCCTTTAGAAAGCCTGAACTCGGCTCATTTTCTCTATTTTTACGAGCAGTAGCCGCATAAATTGTCGCAAATGGATCAATATTTTCAACCGGAAAATCTGTTCCCAAAACAACCATTTGCCTTTCGTTCAGTAAAGATTGATAGGCATAGGCAGATGTCAGTCGGTGCTCACCCAACCGCTCTTTCGCCCAACGAAAATCAGAAACCGCATGCGTCGGCTGGATGGAAGGGATAACTCCCGACGAGGAAAACAATGGAATGTCCTCCTCGGCCAACACTTGTGCATGCTCAATTCGCCAACGGTGATCTACTTCATTGACCAATAACGTGTCATAATGTTTAAGCAATATACGATTCGCTGAATCACCTATACAATGGGCGTTCACCTGATAACCCAATCGCAATGCCTCCTCAGTATGGCTCAACATTTCCGCTTCAGACATTAACAAGAATCCGAACTCTCCCGGCATGTCCGAATAATGATTGAGGAGGCAAGCACCGCGTGATCCCAGTGCTCCATCCATTAACATCTTAAAACTTCTTACGGATAAATTTTTATTCACATAATGTCCCTTCTCCCTTGCAAAATCCATGTTTTCAACGGTCGGAAAAAGCATAACATACATACCAATGTTCAGGCTACCATCGCTGACCATTTCATCCAGCACCATTAATTGTTCATAGGTAACACCTGCCTCATGCACATGCGTGATTCCATAAGCTAATAATTCTTGCTCAATTTCAAGAATTGCTTTTCTCAAATCTTCTCGATTCGGTTTAGGAACTAACCCACTCACTAAGTCAATTGCATGATCTAGCAAAAGGCCTGTGACTTTTCCGTTTCCCTGAATTACCTTTCCGCCGGGGACAATGGTATTTTCATCAATCTTTGCACGCGTAATTGCTACCTCATTCGCTATGGCTGCATGACCATCAACTCGAGTCAATAATACTGGTTTGTTTGGAAAGCGTTCATTCAGTAATGTATTTGTTGGTAGATCTTCTTCCCCCCATAAACTTTGATCCCAACCGCGTCCTACAAGAAATTCTGGATCGTGTTGGGCATCAAACTTTTCAAGCCTTAGCAGCATTTCGTAATAGGAAGTAGTTCCTGTTAAATCCACCACCATTTTTTGACTCGCATAACTCATTATGTGACCATGCGCATCGTGCAAGCCAGGATAAACGTCTTTTTGTTGAGCATTAATTTCTTGGTCCGACCGGTATTTATTCAAAATTTCACGTTCGGGACCAAATTCAATAATTTTACCATCATGTATGGCTACAGCCTCAACTATATCCATTTGATCATTCATAATATGAATGTTCCCATTGTGAATAATTAAGTCAATTTTCTCTCCCTTAAAACAGCTGGTTAAAAGGATAATTAGCAATATACCTAACGTTAGTTTCATAACAATTTTGTATTCATGATTATTCGTCTAAACTCGTTCAAAACAAGACTTTTGGATCTTGGAAAGAGGCTGCGGCTTTTATGAAAACTCAACTGGATGCTGGTGTTATAGTGCGATCAGTGGTGAAAGAAGAAGTATATGAAGAACATTTCGGAGTTGAAGAATGAAACTAAGTGATCTGAAACGAATTATCGATCTTCGATTAGAGAATGCTCTACCGCATGAAGACGACATTGTGCGAATTGCTATCAAGCTGCCATATCAAACAGTTGGTGCTATTCCAATGGTTGATGTAAAGTCTGCTCAATTTGGATAAAATATCAAAAATTGAAAAAAACATTCTTTTTCTTACTACAGGGAGCTACCATATAATAAGTAAAAA
>JALQTG010000209.1 GCA_023264075.1 Crocinitomicaceae bacterium | reverse complement strand
GAAAATTCATTTCACGTCGGAGCAAATCCTGGCCAAGTTGAAAGCGATAATCAAGGAAACATCTACGCTGTTAAACGAGGAAATTATGGCAATGACCCTTCTGAGGTAGTTTACATCAATACTAGTTCAAATACAGTTACGAACCTAGGAATTGATGCGACTTCACTTCATAAAAAAGGCGATTTGCTTTACATCAGGTACTACGATTACAACACCCAGCAATCAAATGTTTCGCTTTACGATTTGTCAAGTCAGACCCTAGTAAATGAGTCACTAATTACAGCTGGTAGCGTTCAAACACTTTATGGTATTCATGCTTTCGACAATGGCGATTTCATTTGTTTTGACGCACAAGGATTTACGAACAGTGGTTATGTAAAGCTATTTAATTCAAGTGGAAACATACTCCAAAACTTCTCTGTAGGCTTAAACCCAAATAAACTGATTTATTATGAATAGACTGTTGATGTTAAGCATACTATTCCTCCAATTATCTTGTTGGGCACAAAGTTATGCACCCCCAGCCGGTCAAACTGGAAGCACAGCTATCCACATGGATAGTGATGTATTTACATCATGGGCATCTGGAATTGAGGTTTATCGCGGATTTGTCTTTATTGAGGATACTACCTTCCAAGCAAATGGAAGTTCACGAGCTACATTTGGGTCACCTTCTTTCGCACTCGGAAAGGCCACAGGAAATTCAGCTGATGTGGTTTCACTTGGCGACTCAGGAGTTGCAATTCTCACCTTTGACAATCCGATTATGAATGGACCAGGATTTGATTTTGCTGTTTTTGAAAATAGCTTTAGCGATGATTACTTAGAATTTGCATTTGTTGAAGTGAGTTCAGATGGAGAGCGATTTGTGCGTTTTCCCAATCATTCTGAAGTCCAAAGTCAAGTTCAGATTCACGGATTTGGATTAACCGACACGCGCAGAATTGACAATTTAGCTGGAAAATACCGCGCAGGATTTGGAACCCCATTTGACCTCGAAGATTTGAAAGATTCAACTAGTATTAATATTAACGCCATTACCCATGTAAAAGTGATTGATGTAATTGGAAGCATTGGCACTAATGCAACATACGACAGCCAAGGAAATAAAATTAATGAACCTTACCCCTCTCCTTACGAGTCTGGAGGCTTCGATTTAGATGGGGTTGGAGTCATACACAAAGAACTCAATGTTGCGCATATGACAACAGAAAAAGTATCATTCTTTCCAAACCCAGCGCATGACCAACTTTATGTTCGCCAACCTGCAGGAAGATGCATCGAATTTATCATTTACTCCCTAGAAGGAAAAAAGGTCAAAACTTTTGAAACATGTCAACCTTACCAGGGGGTTTCTTTCAGGCTTCCCAATGGAATTTACTACATTACTTATGAAGTATCAGGGGTTATTGAAAGAAAGTCATTGATTATTTCAAATTAATTTTACTAATACAGGAATCATATTTTAAAAAAACGTACATTCCTCTAAATTTGCCCTGTCATGAAAATTGTTTTTTTTACCTTTTTACTAATTGGATTCTCCCATTTCTCAATAGCTTCATTCGTTGAGAATATAGGGCAGATTACCAAGCAAGACCTTTCGAAAAATGAAGATGTGTTATTTTTTCACCTGCAGCCTGGTTTAAAAGTTCAATTAAGACCCGATGGTTTTTCCTATGAAATATTATCTATTTCAGACCATGATATTAGCGAGAAAGCCACAAACGAATATGAAAATGTGTCGTTTAATTATCAAACTCATCGAATAGATTTTTCATTCCCTAATTCACCTTCCCGCATCGAGAGAAACAGAGAAAAGAAGAATCGTGTAAATGTTTATTTAAATGGCCAATACTTTTCCAACATCTACTCATTCGACCAAATCATATATTATGATGTCTTCCCAAATGTGGATTTAGAATTTTTGGTCAATGAAGAAGGGGCCTTCAAATACAATATTCGTTGTCACAATCAGACCGACTGCGAGAAATTCGCAATCACCTTCGATGGAGGTAGCAATTTGGCTGTTACTCTGAAAGAGTCACTAGTATTCGAAACGACAAAAGGAGTTCTTGAAGAAACTATTCCGCTCAGTTACATCGTTAACCAAAGGGGTGAACAGAAAATCACGAACAGCGGATACAAACTGGTCGGAAACCAAATTTTCTACACCGTACCTTCTTTTACCGCTTCTGAGCTACTCATTATTGACCCAGAGCCAGAAGGAGTATGGGGAACGTATTATGGAGGAAGCGAATACGATATAGCCACCACTATGATGGGGGATGCCATGAACAATATTTATCATGCAGGAATGACGATGAGTTTTAATTTTATCGCAACCGCTGGTGCTCATGAAACAAGTTATCAAGGTGGACTTGATGGCTATCTTGCGAAATATGACACCCAAGGGAACTTAGTATGGTCAACCTATTACGGAGGACCACAAACAGATCGACCCTATGCACTAACCGCAGACGACGAAGGAAACATGTATTTAGGTGGAGCAAGCTATAGTGAGATAGGAATAGCTACTCCTGGAAGCTACCAGCTGATCATCGAAGGCGTAGATGATTTATTTATCGCAAAATTCAATTCATCCGGAGAACTACAATGGGGATCATATATCGGTGGGACGGGACATGATTTTGTTACTGAAATGGTGTATTTTGACAATCAGCTCTTCTTAACTGGGCATACAACAAGTCAAAACGGAATAGCCACAGCAGGTACATTTCTTCCTAACAATTCTGCTAATGAAACGGCATATTTGATAAGTTTTAGTACAGATGGTACCACCAAAAATTGGGGAACGTATATTGGCGGGAGTAGCAATAGTTCTGGAGAAGGTCTAGCTTTACTAGATAATTCGATCATTTTAGGAGGTCGCACAGCAGCAACAAGTGGCATTTCAACATTAGGAACACATCAATACTCCCTTAATGGTTTTGGCAATGGATTCCTGCAGCGATTTGACCTTACAGGTAACATCATTTGGGGAAGTTACTATGGCGGTGCATTCACCGATAAAATCTATGACCTTACGGTTGACAATAACAATAACATCTATGTCACAGGGGACGCCTCCAGCACAACAGGAATCGCAACACCGGATGCTTACCAGCCCACGCGACTAAGCAGCGAACAAGGATTTCTCGGAAAGTTCAATGAAAATGGATTGCGCATCTGGGGAACCTATCTTGGAGGTACCTCTACGGACTACATCACTAGCATTGCCTGCCATGATTCGCTTGTCGTAGTAGCTGGGAAAACGTTGAGCACCAACAACATCGCAACCTTAAACGCATTTAAAGACACCCTAACCGGGGGATATGACGGTTTCTTTAATGGCTTTTCGAGTGAAGGTGCTTACCTATGGGGGAGCTACATAGGAGGGGTTGAAAATGAAGGTATTGCCGATTTATTTTTTGATACTCTCGGGAATTTTTACATCGCCGGAGATGTTTCTGGTTCGTTGACAGGAATCTCTTTTGGAAATACCCAACAGAACACTTATGGTGGAGCGAGTAATGACGGTTATATCATGAAGTTTTGTCTGGATAAAACGATACAAATCACCTATTCAAATGGATATTTAATCGCCTCTGGAGCCAATGATTATGAGTGGTTTTTAGATGGCTTTTCTTTAGGGATTTTCAACGATTCTATTCAGCCAACAATCGACGGAACATACAGCGTAGAAGGCTCATTTCAAGGAAGCTGTTCGGCCATCTCGAATGAGTTTGTACATTCCACCGTAGGACTTAAACAGGAGGAAGAATTCGCCCATATTTATCCCAACCCTATCTTGAAAGGAAACAATTTATTTCTATCGAGTTCTGAACGGATAAATAAGTTGGAAATTATTGGACTTGACGGAAAACTGATTGAACGGCATACGCCTGATTCCAATCAATTCGAATTACCAATACGCAGCGTTAGCAAAGGGGTTTACATTGTTAATATTTTCACAAATAATGGTGTAGTTGAAAATAAACTCGTTGTATTTTAATTCAATTCGATTGCGGTGTATCTTTACTGACAAGGTTTAATGAACATTTCCATTATTTATATACAGATATAAATGTTGTCGAACAAATAATACGTCAGAATTGAAAGCAACCCGTACGAAGATGGAGTCGTTTTACTAAAAACTAACAGCTATGAAATTCAAAATAATACCTCAATTTATTTTTGCAATAGGATTTATTTTGACTGCTAATGAGGTTCAAGCTTGTCACGCTCTTGAGGTTCAAGATTATACGTTGACAGTTGTTGGAAATACTGTTCAAGTGAACGCATCATCAACTTCTCCAACTTGTGGTTGTGATGAATATTGGTTAGATATCGAAATTCGTTGTGTCAACGAGCCTTTTGATGGAGCTCCCTTCGACCCGACCCAGTATCTTGCGTTAAATACCTATCCCTATTTTCAATCTGCACAGATGCTAAAACCGGATTGTATTGTTCAAGCCTATCCAATGACTGCTATTCCTTTTACCAGTCTATGTCCTGGAACGGACTATCAAGTTCGAGTAAGAGAGAATAATAATGGTAATGGCGGGCCTTGGTCAAGTGCTTTGACGTTTACTGTACCAGGAACATCTCCTACTCTAGATTGTGATGTTACTGCATCGTCTACGAATATTTGTGTAGGAGATTGTGCTGATATCGAAGCAGTAATTACTGGAGGATGTGGACTTGCTGCATCCTACGACTGGAGTAATTTAACTGCTGGTCCACCTGCATCATGTACTTATTCAATTTGTTTGTATGATACTTTTGGAGATGGTTGGAACGGTGGTTCTGTAAGCGTTGTTGTAAATGGTGTTACAGTGCATTCAAATATTACTGTCGCTACTGGTTCAGGGCCGGCTTGTTTTGATTTCACTGTTAGCTCAGGTCAATCCATTACGGTCAATTACTCTGCAGGGAGTTGGTCCAGCGAAAATTATTACGTAATTTATGGCGGACCAGGCGGTACTGGAACACAAGTGCAGTCTACCCCTCAGGGACAAACACCTCCAGCCTCTAACTCAATTACAAATAACTGTGGAGGCACTGATTTAGGAAGTCCCTCCCAGACCGTCTGCCCCACAACCACAACTACCTATGATG
>JALQTG010000197.1 GCA_023264075.1 Crocinitomicaceae bacterium | reverse complement strand
AAAACATGAAACTGGCGAAACATTCGCAGATAAGGTAGTATTAAACTCAGTTAAATCAATTAATAGTGTAGCAGGAGTTATTGGGCAACCAACATTGTTGGTTGGAGTTAATGTTAAGATGACTTGTCCTGTAGTCCCAGGGTCTGGAGACCAAGTTGTTGAGACTGCTGGACCAACACCAGCAACTGCACCTGGACTCGTGATAGAGGTAGTTCCAAAAGTACCACCATTCGAAGAAGACCAGTCTCCGGTTTCTGTCTCTGTAACATACCCTTCAATTGATATAACTGGTTGTGGCGTGTAACATATTGAAACATCCAATGTTGGAATATATGCTTCTATTGCAGTAGTATACTCTATTACTTCAACTTGATCAGTAGCCTGTGCACAGCCGTTTACGTCTGTAATTGTCAATTCATAAACACCCGTTTGAGTAAAAGTAACATCTGCTGTAGGATCACTAGTCACTGTAGAATAATTAAACCCTACTCCATTTCCACTAATCCCATTCCATTCATAAGTGTAAGGAGGAGCTCCGCCAATTGCTGCTCCAGTTGAAACAATCGTTGGTGAGCCCTGACAAAATGCTACATCATCTCCAGCATTAGCAAATAAATCAGGATATATAGAAACAGTTGGAGTAAAACATACAGTGTCAAAGCCGAACGATGGACATGCACCAGCAAGAGTTGAAATACCACAAACCTGAACTTCTAAAACTGGAGGGGATCCAACAATTGGTGTGACAGTTAATACTTCAGTTCCCACATCTAGATCACCTCCAATAGGATTACCATTGGTATTCGGCGGAGGAATTGAATTCGGATAATTCCCTCCAGGCCCATATACTGTTCCGGATACTCCCGATGTAGGAACACCGCCTATTGAGCCTCCTGAAAACAAGTTGTTCCAGTCCCCAGTTGAACCAGGGCTTAAGGACGTCCAGGTTATTGTATTAGGGTCCATACCGAAAACTTCTAAATCAATAAAACATCCTTCACTGACAGCTAAATCTGGACCTGCCGTTGGTGCTGGAATAGATTCAATACCATAACAATTTTCATTGGCTCCAGGCTTACAGAATGATATTACATATGGACCAGTTCCCGATAAACATAAAGGTGTACCCACAGATTGAAGCGGACCGCAATCTACTTGGTACTCTAAAGCACCACTTGGAGAAGCTCCACAACCATCTGGTACTGTGAACAAAATACCTGCTGACCCGGGATCCAAAGTCACAATAAATTGAACACAATTATCATCAGCCGCTCCACAACAATCTCCATCCCTCTGTTGAGGGTCACTAATCCATGTGCTGTCCGCCGAACCCGTTAAATCTACAATGTAGGTTGGAGTTCCATTACAGTTCAATGTATCACTAAAGATAGGACCCGGATATTGATTAACTGGGCTGGTTTGACTGAATGTAAAAGTTAGACAGAATACAAAAACGAAAAAGAGTGATATTTTATAAATTCTATTCAAAAATGGTTGATTCACAGCAAAAACTGGTTATAACATTGTAACGAAACAGTAATTTAATGGTTGCCTCAACGAACGCTAAATTTAACCAAAAAAAGCAGAAACAGAATACATTTGATTTAAATTATTAAACAAACCCCTTTATAAGATGAATTCAAAATCCATTTATTATGAAATCAATCTGAGAGACTTTAATTCACATATCAACAAAAAGTGTTTTTAGTTGGTTATCAAACTGCATATTTCTGGGCAGTGTCTACTATTTTTTTATCTCTGCAGTGATTACCAACCTTGCTTTCAAGTTATTTGAAAAGACGAGCGTAACTGATTTTACAGTATGACCGGAATACGCGTTTGTATCAAATGTCATCACTACCTCTAACGACTCATCTGGTGCGATAGAAGATTTATTAGAAACTGCGGTATTGCACTCACATGGGATTTCAATTCCACTCAATTCCAAGGGGATTTCTCCAGTGTTTTTAACCATAAATGTTTTTGTAATTAAAGTACCTTCCATAACTTCACCAGCGACTTGAACAGTAGGAGAAACCGTCACAAAAGAAGACAAGGAATCTGTATCTTTAATCACATCCACACTTTGAATTTCAATCTTTCGCTCAATTGCCGCTGCCCTCGAATACACTGAGTTTTGCACATCATTAGGATTATCACTTGTAATTTGATTCGCAATATATTCTCCAAATGGTACTTCAACAATCATGAGTTGCCCCCCACTTTCAGCATTGTTTTCGAAAAATGGTCTAAACACACCGTGATCATATTCCATTAGGTAATTTTTCAATGACCAAATCCGTCTTTTTGTAAGATTTACGTTGTAATCCGTTTTCGCTAGTGGACTTGCAAATCCTTTCACTGTCATTTGAATACGCCGACCTTTTGTCAATTCTTCCAACAATAGATCTCGGAATAAGAACAAATCCTTAACACCTTGATCAACGTATTGTACAAAAAAATCCTCAATATCATCTTCTGCATCTTTTGATTTTGAACCAGATAATCCTTTTGAATACTCCTTTTTATATTGAGTTAACATACGGGTATATTCGTCATAACTACTTATGTAATTTACGTTTGTTACAGAATCCCAACTCCTCGGATTTGGAATATCATTGTGAAAGTAAAGGGTTACAGGTAATCTTTTGTTCAAATCTTCTAACGTTTCAGTGATTGTTGGTGGAGGAGGATCAATCGGTTTTCTGAGTAAGAATATATCGCTACAACAGGTTGGATTTTTACTAAAATTGGTGCCTAATCTGTTCGAGCTGAAGAAGCTTGAATCCCGAGTATTCGATTCAAAATAATACAAATCATTTGCGGGGCTATTAATTGGTATACCCAAATTAACTGGGTCCTGAAAAGCATTATCTTTGAACGCCGAAGAAAACACGTCATACCCCCCAAATCCATTATGCCAAGAACTTGAAAAATACAATACTTTTTCAGACCCATCCCAATATGGAGATAGCTCGTTATCAAGCGTATTTATTTTTTTCACATTCTGTGGGTTTTTATACTGGTTGCCATTCACAATAAAACTGTACCAAATATCCATTCCACCCTTGCCTCCGTCCTTATTTGAAGCATAAAACAACACTTCTTCTCCATCCAATTCTCCGATAAACGGCATCGTTGTATTCGCACTTGGCTCATTGATGATTGGGCCAAGCGAATCAATATCCACAAATTTACCGTCCTCCAGTTGAGCGACCATTATCTTGCATCGGTAATTGAAACTTTCGTCTTCACACAAACTAAAGTAAAACCGTTTACCATCCAAACTAAACGATCCGTTTCCAACGCTGTATTTCTCCCAAAACAATTCCTCAATACGCTCTCCAATTTGAAAAGCACTATCTTCAAGCTTCGAGGTAAATAAGCGTGTTTTATAATCGGCAGCATATACCTCTTCTTTCCCACCAACAGAATCCGCTCGTAACGAAGAATATACCAATTCGCCGTTGGACAAACGATGTCCAAATTCAGCATCTTTGGTGTTCACCAATTCCGGAAGATGTTCAAAAATTAAGTCTGACGTATCCCTCAAATTCGATTTCGCCCAAAGACAGGATTCAAATTCTCTTCGCGACTTCAGGTATTGGTATCCTCTTTTATCATTACGATATACTTTTTTGGCCTTTTTAAACGTTTCGATAGCAGCATCATATTTACCGTTATGCTTTTGCATCAATCCTAAATAAAGTAAACTATTCGGAAAAAGTTCAGCTCCTTCACGCTGAAAAATCTGGCCATAATAATATTCAGCCTTTCGATAGTCCTTATACGCTCGAAGCGCCTCAGCATAGTCCCATAAGGTGTGGATTGCTGAAGAATCAATCTTCATGGCCTGCTCATAATAAGAAAGAGCATGAACATAATCGCCCTGCTTATATTTCTCTTTCGCATAGTCCAGGTATTTCTTCAATTCTGTTTGAGAATTCGAAAAACCACTCCATAAAACGATAACTATCACTAAATATAATCTGGACATACGCGGTAGAAAATATCTCTTTTCTTAACTGATTTTATAATATATCTGACACTCAACTCCAATCCTCCACGTGCGCGAGAAGCGACATACAATTTCGAGAAATTTAGGTCATACGAAATTCCTCCCCACCAATTTTGATAATCCATTCCCACCATGAGGTAACCGGCGTCTCCTCCCCTCAAATAAGCCCCTAAATAAAATGCTTTGTAATCTCCCAAACGATCAGCCAAAATGTACCTCGCTTGCGAACCGATAATAACCTCTCTGTAGGTTCCTTGGAAATTCATTTGCAACGAAGGGATAATGTCCCAGTCAAACCCAATATCGTAATGCACCCGTGCAAATGCATTCAAGCGACGCTCTCGATTAATCGTTTCGCCAAAAAAACCTTGATTCGGACGATTGATATTAAACAATCCGACTCCAGCAACCAACCTTTTCCTCGGAGATTTAATGTACTCATAAGACGCTCCTACCCCTAAGGTAAAATTGCTCTTGCGCTCCGTTTGAAACACCTCATTTGTAGGAAGTGTAGGGTCGAAAAACACACCATTCCACTGATTATCAAATTGGAAAGCGTCTGCATCAAATTGCCGATAATTTAGACCCATTTGCACGGCGGGACGAATCACGTGCGCGCTATCCGCAGTTAGTTTAAAAGCATACGCAACCGAAGGAACCACTTCTATCGTCCTAAACTTTCCATCTCCCACCACGTCATTCATCAAGAACAGACCAACCGATAAATTGTTATACACATTTTTAGCTTCTGCAGAAATCGAAAGTGTTTGAAACGGTACCGTGACACTCCTCCATTGATCCCTATAATTGGCATGAAACCGATAGTCTCCATCAAATAACCCAACATTTCCTGGGTTTTGAAAAATTGGATTATAATCGAATTGAGAGAAATGGATGTCTTGCCCCTGAGCGAGGTAAGCAATAAACATAATGAA
>JALQTG010000122.1 GCA_023264075.1 Crocinitomicaceae bacterium | reverse complement strand
AGAAAATATTGAACTTTAACATACGTTTTATTTGTCGGGATGAGAGGATTCGAACCTCCGATCTCGCGCCCCCCAGACGCGCACTTTAACCGGACTAAGCTACATCCCGAATTGATGTTTCGCAAATATAGCTACATATTCAATATGTGCACACTACGGAACAAGCTGCTTAATAACAATTCTTCGTGGAAAGTGAAGTAAAGTATTATAAATCGTATATTTTCAATGTATTAAATAAAATAAACTCGCCTCTTCAAGATGTTTAAAAAAATGTTAAAATGATTTAAAAAGTCTATAGACGAATTCTAAGTTGGACACCTACTTCACTTCGCGTACTACCTGTAATTTGCTCTAAACCTGTTCCTAGTTCAGCTTCATTGGCATAGATAAATGCCGCATAGCGCAACCAAATTTCAATGTTCTTTTTATACTCATATTTCAACATGATGTAATAGCGACTTCCCTCGTTGAAATATGCCGGAATACTGAATACATTCAGGAGATTGCTTTCAAATAAATACAATCTCGTATCAAAGCTATCGGTATCAAATAAGGCATAACGCAACGAAACATCAAGAGGAAAACGTTTCGGTCGAAACACTAAATCTTGTGCCATGACAAACCCATTTTCGAAGGGAGCCGACAATCGGTCAACAGTAACCAATTCAACACGCGTTTTCCATTGTAGTTCAGGTGTAAACTTGTAGTTGAAATTAAATCGATAGTTCCGTTGAATCACTTCTTCAGTGGGACGAATATTACCTTCATAGGCACGGCTATTCTGCATTCTCGATTGCTCTCTAAACCGAACATAGAGTTCAATTTTATTACTCGGTCGGTAAGAAATTTGACCTAAGAACTCATGACCAATACTTGGTTTGTCAATGCGGAAAACGAGCCAAGGGAATTTAAAGATGTCCGCATACACGTTCATACTCCATGCCTTGTTGAAATTAAACTTCGTACCAACAAAAAAACCTTCCTCATTGATTGTTCTACTTCGCTCTCCAAATCCACGGGAATAAAACGTATGATAGTCTTTTGCATAATTGCGATATAACACGCTAACAGAAGCTCGGTTATCAATAGCTAAGGTAGACCCTTGAATAATGGCAAAAGCACCTGTTCCACTGCTGCGTGCGATTTCCCCAAAAACATTTAGGTTTCGGTATACGTAGGCATAGTCCGCTGAGAGATTGAGGAGTTGTTTCCCGCTAAATTCAAACTGATTATATGGGCGTAGATCTCTCTCTAATGGAGCATCATAAAGTTGCTGTACTGCTCCAAATCCAAATTGAAGCGAACGTGTTTGATACTTTAAGTAACTCCCGAAAATTGTTTCTTGAAGGCTTCTTTTTCGAGCGAGCTCAGCGGTCGTTCGGTGTAAGCCTGTCAGATTAATGGAAGACGCTAGCCGTGCGGCATCGCCTTCTAGGCTATCAACGATTTCGGTAATATTGCCATCCACGTATTTCTGTGAAGCAAACACAGTAAGCGACCAATTTTTGTATCCTAACTCAGTTGCAGCACCTCGTAAAAAACGTGATTCATCTACCGAAGCGTAAGGAGATAATCCTCTTCCATTCTTTCGGATTAAAAGCGCATCAGCGGTTTTACCAAAGGCGTACCCGGACCAGAATGCTAGTCCTTGCCCCATTTGAAAATGATAATCTCCTACAGCGACTTTTCGCACGAATTTCTTTCCAGAATAAAACAGGTGAGCTGAATAGAAATCAAAACCATTGGGTTGAGTAGCACGGAAAAGTTGTTCCCCAGGATCTTTTTCCATCGTTACTCCAAAACTTAAGTTCGTCTTATAACGGAAGCGGAAGCGTGAATAAAGACGATCAGGCGAGCCCCAATAATAGGAATTACTTTCTTCCTTCTCTTGATCAGTTACGGGAGCGTAACCGGCCTTTTCCTCTACTCCTCGAATCCAACGAAACATAGCTTCACTCCTGATGTCTTTGAGCATCTTCGACAGTGAAACTTTCTTTTTATCCGGTTCTGCCTTTGCGATGTTTACGAAGGGAAGAATTTGCTCCACCGTTTGACTACCCCAAAACTGAAACTCTAACAGTTCGTATATTGTTTTTAGCGGCCCTACTTTCTCTCGATAAACAAGTAACTCATTAATTTGGATATCAGAAAGCAGCAACAATTGTTCAAGTTCTTCTTGGGTGGCACTATTCAAATTGAGTGGATGATCATAGAAGTAGGACAGATTTTCAAATACGTCTTCCAAGGAGATTTCTTCCGTTTCAAATTCTTCCGCAATGAATTCCATGCGCTGTTGGATAACCTCACTCTTTGTTTGAGCGATGGATCCAATGGTAACGAACAATAAGCAGCAGCCAAATAAAAAGTTATTCATTACTTGGCTTTTGAAAATGAACTAATAGATTAAGACTTGGAGTCCAACCGAGTACTTGATGATAATTGGTGCCGATATCAAGCATAAAACGCTCCCAGCGAAGACCAAGGCCACCGCTGAATTCCACAGGAGCACCTTGTGCACCAAGACGAATAAACAATCGATCCGTCGGCATATACTCCATTCCTCCGCTTAAGCTAACTTGATGTGTAAGGACTTTACGAAGTTCCGAAACTATGTTCAAGTGCTCAGAAATCCGATAGGCAGCGCCAAGTCTCATGACCGTAGTAAAGCGTTCATCCTGAAATTCTGTGAGACGTGACCTTCCTAAATTCAATATAGAAAAACCGACATCTAACTTCTTATTTACTTTAAGAAGCATTCCGAATTCAGCTGTTAATGAATGTCTTACTCCATAAAATGGATCCAATCTGAGCCCCATGTAATTCAATTGAACACCGGCGGAAAAGTTATCGGCTAATAACATACTATATCCGCCTCCCAGTCGCGCAGTTCGGAATTGTTCATGCCCGTAAAACTGACCTCCCACAGAAATAACACCTGTTTTAAGCGGTTGAGCGACTACAAAGCTTTGATTTTGCAATTCTCGCAATAAATAGCGATTTTCATACGCTACAGCCGCACCTCCATTCATAACAAAGCCAAGCGCCCCTGGATTATGATGGAAAGAGAAAAGATCAATGAGTCCTACAGAGGCATGACTGAGTGCGGCAGAACGAGCTCCTTGAGGAAGCCATCCTTGTGCAGAAATAGACTTCGATAGTGCGATAGCCAAGGTCAGAAGTAGTGTTGTTCGCATAGAACAAAAATAAGATTAAATCCACTAAATAATTTGCTTCTGTATTAAATTTCAGTGACAAATGTAGAAAATGGATAGGTTATCTTTGCCAGGTACAGGCCCTTAGCAGGTACCGACTTCCCTGCCTTTCCACGGTCTTTTTCAGCGATGATTCGCGCGAGATCTGCTGGTTCTATTTTGTGTGTTCCTACATCGAGTAGCGTTCCAACGATAGCCCTTACCATGTTGCGCAAGAATCGATTGGCTGTAATTTCAAATTGCCATTGGTTTTGGTCCACTTGAATCCATTGCGCCTTAGAAACAGTACAGTCATTTGTTTTTACGTCGGTATGAAGTTTTGAAAATGACGTAAAATCTTGTTTCCCTAGGAGTAATTGAGCTGCATGATTCATCTGACCAATATCGATTTTTTGAGGGATATAGGTACTCAACTCCTTCACGAAGGGATGTTTGAATGTGTGTATTTTATAGTGATATGTTCGCTCCAAAGCATCGAAACGCGCATGAGCTTCAGGTTTTACAGGATGAATTGCATAGACCACGACGTCTTCTGATAACATCCTATTCAACTTAAAGAGTAACTTGTCGAGTGGAAAGGAACTCGGTAAATCACAATGGAAATAGTAATCAGCGGCATGCACTCCTGCGTCGGTTCTTCCGCAACCCACAATTGGAATTGGCACACGAAATAGACGTTCTAACTCATTCTCGAGGACTTCTTGCACAGAAATCTGTTTCGGTTGCCTTTGCCAGCCGAAGTAATGCGTGCCTTTGTAGGCTATTTGAAAAAAGTAACGTGTCATACCTTCGGCAAATTTATACAAATATACATTCTAAGGTCCGCAAAAACAAAGAGCCCTACCATACGGCAGAGCTCCTCGCATTTCTCATAAAAAACTATCACTATTTAAACACCTCCATATCCCGAATGAGCAAAGATTTACGTTCTAAGTGAATGAGGTTCTCTTGTTTCAACTCATTCAACAACGTGGTTACCTTTTGCCGTGAAATTGCTGTAATGTTGGCAATCTCCTGGTGCGTTAATCGGTGTTTCACCAACACCTCGTGTCCTACTGGTTTTCCAAGGTCCTTTGCTAAATCCTTTATAAAATCGACTAAACGGGTGCGTGCATCTTTGAACATGATGGATTCTAACCGATGTTCCGTTCTTCGTAGACGTTTCGATATTTTTTTGAGTAAAATTTTGTTGAGTATTTGATAATCATTCATTAACAGTCGCATATCTTCATAGGACATGGAACAGATTGTCGTATCGTCTTCCATGGATTGGGCAAAATCTCTACGTTGGTTAAAATATTCATCATCCACAATTCCCATTTCCCCGAAAAGATCACCTTCGTAGACAATGAATTTTATATTTTCTTTTCCATGATTGGAATGATTCGCGAGTTTTACCCTCCCTTTTGCTACAAAATAAATATCTGTGGCCTTTTCATCAAGTCCATAAATTGAGCTATTTTTAGGATACGTTTTCACACTCACCAAACGTTCCACCTTCAATTTGTCTTCGTAACTCAACTCGTCAAACAACTGGATTGAATCAACATGCCATAACTTCGTTACTTCTGTTCCCATTTTAACTGGTATTAACACTGGTTTGTAGTTTGAAATATGCCCAACTAACATCCATAAAACAGTTGAGTACGTGAAAAGTTCTGCACTGTTCAAAATTAGTTGCGCAATTGCCGAGAAATTGGATGTTTTTTAGTTCAAAAGAATCAACAAAACATCTCTATGTCATTGTTGCGAGAGATTAGTTTTTCCCTACAATTGTTCACAACTAATTAATTGTCCAAATTAATCGAACGAATATTTCATTAATTTTGATAACCCAATTTTTTATCGATGTATATCATTTTTGACACGGAAACCACGGGTTTACCTAAGAATTTTAACGCTCCTTACACCGACACCGATAACTGGCCGCGTTGTATTCAATTGGCGTGGCAATTACACGACGAGAATGGAAAGCTCATTGAGGCAAAAGATTACATCATCCAGCCGGATGGATTTGATATTCCGTATGACTCAGAGCGTATTCATGGAATATCTACTGAATTAGCTCAGAAATTGGGAGTACCACTCGCTGGCGTCCTAGAAGAATTTAACGAAGCGTTAGGGAAAGCAAAATTTGTGGTAGGTCAAAACGTCGGATTCGACTTAAACATCATGGGTTGTGAGTTTATCCGATTTGACATACCTACCCCAATGCACGACATGTCCGTGCTGGATACTTGTACCGAGAAAACTGCTGAACTGTGTAAAATCCCTGGTGGTCGCGGTGGAAAATTTAAATTACCCAACCTCACGGAGCTTCATGAAGAATTGTTCGCGATTCCTTTTTCAGAGGCACATAATGCGACAGCCGACGTTGAAGCAACAACGCGTTGTTTCTTCGAATTGGTCAGAAGACGCTTATTTACTGCGGAAGAGTTACAGGTTGAAGAACAATATTTTGAGGAATTTCAAGCGACGAATCCCACCACCATTCAACCTGTTGGGTTAATGCACCTCAACTTAAAGGCAGAAAGTGAAAAGCTCAAGCCCAAAAGCACTGATCCCGATATTTCGAAGACAACGATTGAAGAAGGATTGGCTCAACTCGAGGATGTCTCCTTCGTCCATTTGCATAACCATTCTCAATTTTCCGTTCTTCAGTCTACCTCGGACATCAAGGGATTGATTAAGAAAGCGGCGGAATACAATATGCCTGCAGTCGCACTGACGGACACTGGAAATATGATGGCTGCTTTTCATTTTGAAAAGTTTGTCTCGACTCACAATAAGGAAATTCGCGCTGCCCGTGAAAAAGCGGCTGCTGAAGGCACTTCTTTCGATAAAAAAGAAATTATTCCAATTATCGGTTGCGAGTTTCATGTTTGTGAAGATCATACAGATAAAACCGTTAAGGATAACGGATATTTAATGGTTTTGTTGGCGAAAAACAAGAACGGATACCACAACTTGGCGAAAATGTCGAGTATTGCATTCACGGACGGAAAGTACTATGTTCCCCGCATCGACAAAGGGGTTGTGGAAAAATACAAAGAAGACATCATTGTTTTGTCGGGAAACATGTACGGAGAAATCGCCTCTAAAATCCTGAACATAGGAGAAAAACAAGCAGAAGAGGCGTTACTTTGGTGGAAGGCTCAGTTTGGAGAGGACTTCTATTTGGAAATCATGCGCCACGGTCAGGAAGATGAAAACAGGGTAAACGAAACGTTGATTAAGTTTTCCAAAGCCCATGATATAAAGCTTGTTGCTACTAATAATACGTTTTACCTTGATAAAAAAGATGCTCAGATTCACGACATCCTATTGTGTATCAAAGATGGTGAAATGGTAGATACTCCGAAGGGTCGGGGACGGGGATTCCGTTTTGGATTGGAAAACGAGGAATATTATTTCAAGTCGCCTGAGGAAATGAAGGCGCTCTTCGCCGATTTACCAGAGGCGATTACCAACACGTTAGAAATCGTTGAGAAATGCGAACTTTATGGATTGGCCCGAGACGTGCTCCTCCCCGCTTTCGATATTCCAGAAGAATTCCAATCGGAAGAGGATGCTGTTGATGGAGGGAAACGTGGTGAGAATAACTATTTACGGCATTTAACCTATGAAGGTGCAAAAAAACGCTACGGTGAGATTACCGACGAAATTCGCGAGCGTTTAGATTTTGAATTAGAAACGATTGAGCGAACCGGATATCCGGGGTATTTCTTAATTGTCCAAGACTTTTGTCAGGCTGCGCGCGATATGGGTGTCGTTGTTGGACCAGGGCGTGGTTCGGCGGCCGGTTCCGCTGTTGCCTATTGCACCGGAATTACGAATATCGACCCTATTGCATACGATTTGCTTTTCGAGCGTTTCTTGAACCCGGATCGTGTGTCCATGCCGGATATTGATATCGATTTCGATGATGAAGGACGGGGTAGAATTATCGACTGGGTAATTCAAAAGTATGGGGCTAATCAAGTAGCTCAAATCATCACTTATGGCACAATGGCTGCGAAGTCATCTGTTCGGGATACGGCAAGGGTGCTCAATCTCCCGCTCTTTGAGGCAGACCGTTTAGCTAAACTCATTCCCGACATCTCATTGAATAAGATGTTTAAGTTGTCGGACATGGAGCTCCAAGAGAAGCTGAAGAATAATTCTGACGACATTAACCGTGTGCAAGAAATTAAGCAAATTGCCCAAGGTACGGACCTTGCGGGTCAAGTGGTGCAGCGTGCAGTAAATATAGAGGGAACCGTTAGGAATACAGGGATTCATGCCTGTGGCGTTATTATTACCCCTGGCGATATCACCAATTATGTTCCGGTGGCTTTGGCAAAGGACTCCGAAATGTATTGTACGCAGTTTGACAACTCGGTGGTGGAAGAAGCTGGACTGTTAAAGATGGACTTCTTAGGGTTGAAAACACTGACCCTTATCAAAGATGCTGTCAAATTTGTGAAAGAACGCCATGGCATTGACTTGGACCCGGATAGTTTTCCGTTAGACGATGAAAAAACCTATGAACTCTTCCAGCGGGGAGAAACTGTAGGTGTATTCCAATATGAATCTGCAGGTATGCAGAAATACATGCGCGAGTTAAAACCGACAGTGTTTGCCGATTTAATTGCCATGAATGCTTTGTATCGACCAGGACCGTTGGAGTATATTCCGTCGTTTATTAAGCGGAAGCATGGTGATGAAGAAATTATCTATGATTTGGATGCCTGTGAGGAGTATTTAAAGGAAACCTATGGAATTACGGTCTACCAAGAGCAAGTAATGCTTCTTTCTCAAAAACTAGCGGGATTTACAAAAGGTGAAGCAGATACGTTGCGGAAAGCAATGGGTAAGAAGAAATTCGACCTGTTGGAAAAGATGAAGCCTCAATTCTTAGACCAAGGGGAAGAACGCGGACACAATCGAAAAACCTTAGAGAAAATATGGCGAGACTGGGAAGCATTCGCCTCCTATGCCTTCAATAAATCACACTCCACCTGTTACGCATGGATTGCTTATCAAACTGCATATTTGAAAGCAAATTATCCTGCAGAATACATGGCTTCCGTGTTGAGCAATAACATGAATGATATCAAGCAAGTCACCTTTTTCATGGAGGAATGCCGCAGAATGGGCGTTGAAGTGCTTGGTCCAGATGTGAACGAATCCAACTATAAATTTACGGTGAATAAAGCTGGAGCCATCCGTTTTGGTCTTGGAGCCATTAAAGGTGTAGGTGGTGGACCAGTTGACGCCCTAGTAAGTGAACGTACTGAAAATGGTCCTTTTTCGGATATATTCGACATTACTAAACGAGTGAACTTACGGAATTGTAACAAGAAAGCGTTTGAAGGATTAGCGTTGGCAGGTGCTTTTGATTCGTTCGAGAATATGCATCGTGCGCAATATTTCTACGAGGAAAACGCTAAAACCTTTCTATCCAACGCAATTAAATTTGGGTCTAACTATCAAGAAAGTCTAAACTCAAGTCAGGAGAGTTTATTTGGTGAAGCTTCAGGAGTGGCTACCCCTGCTCCAACGATTCCTCAAGTGGAGAAATGGTCTACTATTCAACAATTGAATAAAGAAAAAGAGGTAGTTGGAATCTATATTTCAGGCCATCCGTTGGACGATTACCGCATTGACATCAAATCCTTTTGCACGGGGTCGATTAGCGATATTTTGAACCTTGAAAGTAACAAAGGAAAAAACTTGATTATCGCTGGGATCATTACAGAAACTGAACACCGACATACGCGAAAAGGAGATCCTTTCGGTACGATTCAATTAGAAGATTATAACGATACCACAAAACTGTTTTTCTTCCGCGAGGACTATGGAAAATATAAATCGTTTATGACAAACGGATCTTTTGTCTTTATTGAAGGTTCGGTGCAGCCGAAGAAATGGAGTAAGGACAGTAACGATTTGGAGTTCAAGGTGAATAAAATCGATTATTTATCCAACTTACGGAAACAGCAAACCAATTTCCTGAAAATTTCTGTACCCTTGAAATCTATTGATCATCGTTTTATTGAAGATATTGAGAAAATATTCCAACGCAATGAAGGGAATTATCCAATAAAGTTTAATGTATACGATACCATAAATAATTTAGACATCGACATGCCATCGCGGTTTATACGTGTAGATGTCACCGATGAACTCATTCGTGAATTGGATGAATTTAAGGTCGAGTACGTACTTGAATAAATTGAGTAGATAATGACCCAGCAAACACTTAAAACGTTGCAGTCGCTGCACAAGAAGAAGTTTCGAAAAGAACATAATGCTTTTCTTATTGAGGGAAAAAAGATTATCCAAGAAGCGCTCCAGCATCAGCCGAACCGCGTGCAACACATTTATGCCTTGGATACAGCGCCCTTGGATGGGATTCCCTCCTCTATTCCTGTAACAGGCATCACGGATAAAGAACTCTCTAAAATATCCACTTTGCAGCACCCACAGGATATGTTAGCCGTTTGTGCTATGGTCGACACACCAGCTAATCAACCTACATTTCAACTCGCGTTGGACACCATTCAAGATCCTGGTAATATGGGGACTATTCTTCGTTTAGCAGCTGAGAGTATTGGAAAAATAGATGAAAATG